>NZ_DERI01000030.1:860-279986 GCF_002362375.1 Maribacter sp. UBA3344
GAATTAGGGCAAAATCCTAAAGTTTCATTGAAAAATGCAGCCAATTCTTTGGTTTCTAGATCATGATTTGGGTCAAGAGGTGTAACTAATGCCATACGTTTTGTTTAAGTATTTATTTAAGTTGTGTTAATTGATTATTGGCCATTGAGTTCACCACATTGGATATTAAAACAGCCTTTATTGTTGTATTTTTGTAATCTACAAGAAACAAAAAATTATGAGCACAACAAATCATATTAGCACGAAATGGTTGGGTAACATGTCCTTTGAAAGTAACAATCCATCTGGGCATTCATTAAAAATTGATATTGCCAAAGAAGATGGTGGTGACAGTAGTGGGTTAAGACCAAAAGCACTTATGCTTTCTTCATTGGCCGGTTGTTCAGGACTAGACGTTGCGGCCATGTTTAAAAAAATGAAGTTAGAGGTAGATGAGTTTCATATTGAAACCATTGCAAATCTTACGGATGAACACCCCAAGTACTACGATAAGGTAGTGATTGAGTATCATTTTCACGGTGCAGATTTAGCGGAGAAAAAACTGCAAAGAGCGGTAGACCTATCCATTGAAAAGTATTGCGGAGTAATGGAGATGTTTAGACAATTTGCTGAATTGGAGATTAAGACTGTTTTTCATAAGAAGTAGAAAAACTCAAATACAAATTCAAAAATCAAGTTCAAGTTCAAATAAAACATTATGCCGGATAAAAAGTTTGACCTTGAAGATAGGTTGGTTGATTTTGCAGGTAACATTGTACTTTTTTGCAAAGACTTACCATCTGATATGACTGGTCAGTATTATGGTAATCAACTATTACGATCTACAGGCAGTTCTGCTCTTAATTTTGGAGAGGCACAGGGGACAAACTCGGATAGAGATTATATAAATAAAGCTTCTATTTCTTTAAAAGAATTAAAGGAATCTAGGGTCAATCTTAAAATCTTATCTAAAGTTGATTATGGTAAGCAAGTAATAAGAACTGAATTATTAGGTGAATTAGAACAATTAATAAGAATTATAGCAACAATAATTAAAAACAAAAAGCAGAATTGAATTGATGTTTTTTGAACTTGAACTTGAACTTGATTTTTGAATTTGAACTTTAAAGAATGCGCTGGACAATTAAACCAAAACCGAAACAAGAAGATATTGACACTTTAGCCAATGCGCTTAATGTTGATAGTTTGGTGGCGCAATTATTATTGCAAAGGGGTATCTCGACCTTTGAGGAGGCAAAGCATTTCTTTCGCCCGCAGTTGAGTGATTTACACGATCCTTTTCTTATGAAGGATATGGATATTGCCGTGGAAAGAATTGAAGAAGCTATTGCCAACGGAGAGAACATTCTAGTGTATGGCGATTATGATGTAGATGGTACCACGGCCGTTGCATTAATGTCATCTTATCTGTTAAGTTATTATCCTAATGTAGCAACCTATGTTCCTGATCGTTATGATGAAGGGTACGGAGTGTCTTTTAAGGGAATCGATTTTGCCGAGGATAATGATTTCACTTTGATCGTTGCTCTGGATTGCGGGGTAAAGGCAATTGATAAAGTAGCCTACGCTAAAGAAAAAGGAATAGATTTTATTATTTGTGACCACCATAGACCTGGTACAATATTACCAAGTGCTGTAGCTGTTTTAGACCCTAAAAGAGAAGATTGTTCATATCCGTATGATGAGTTATGTGGCTGTGGTGTTGGTTTTAAACTGATCCAGGCATTGGGTTCACGTAAAGGTGAAACTATAGATGATGTCATCTATTACCTTGATTTAGTGGCAACTGCAATTGGAGCGGATATTGTACCGATAACTGGGGAGAATCGTATATTGGCTTATTATGGCTTACAGGTTATCAATCAACAGCCCAGAATTGGGTTTAAAGCTATAATTGATCAAATCAATAAAAAAGAATTGACCATTACAGATGTAGTGTTCATAATAGCTCCCAGAATAAATGCTGCCGGTAGAATGAAGCATGGGCAACATGCCGTAAATCTTTTAACGGAAACCAATATGGACCAAGCCATTCAATTTGCTTCTGAAATTGAAAAGTTCAATACGGATAGAAGAGGGCTGGATCAAGAAATTACGATAGAGGCCTTAGGACAGATTCAAGAAAATGAAGAGCAAGAAGGCTTTACCTCTGTGGTATATAAAGATACTTGGCATAAGGGCGTTATTGGTATAGTAGCATCAAGATTAACCGAAACCTACTATAGACCTACTTTGGTTTTTACCAAGAGCGGCGATAAATTGGCCGCTTCTGCAAGATCCGTTAGAGGCTTTGATGTGTATAATGCCTTGGAAGGATGCTCAGACTATATAGAACAGTTTGGCGGTCATAAATACGCTGCGGGCTTAACTTTATTAGAAGAGCAGTATAATAATTTTAAGCATCAGTTCGAGAAAGTGGTCAAAGAAACTATTGACCCACAAATGCTGATTCCTGAAATTACTATTGATGCGGTTATTGAGCTAAAGGATATTAGTCCTAAGCTAATGCGCATATTAAAGCAATTTGCACCCTTTGGTCCAGGGAATATGTCACCGGTTTTTATGGCAGAAAATCTGCAAGATACCGGTTATGCCAAGGGAGTGGGTAAAGAAGAAGCACATTTGAAATTGTCCGTGGTTCAGCAAGACAGTCATAAAATTGATGGCATTGGTTTTAATATGGGAGATAAGCTATCGTTGGTAACAGGGAGAAAACCTTTTAACGCCGTTTTTTCTATTGACGAAAATGAATGGCAAGGTAATGTTAGTTTGCAATTGAAGCTAAAGGACATTAAATAATAAACATTTGAAGGAACTAGAAAATATCTTAAGAAATAAGTCAAAAATTGAATTACAAGTAATTTCAAAGAAAATAGGTATCTCTGGTTGGTCTAGTCTATCAAAGGAAAAATTAATTAATAAACTTGTTTCAGATAAAGCTATTAGAAAAAGGTTGAATAGTGAATTGGGTATAAAAATAAATATACTAAGAAACCCATGGTTTATAGGGTCGATATTTCTTTTAATTTCCTCATTTATAGTTCCATTTTTTTTTAGTGATAATGTTTCAAAGGATGATTTGAATGTAATTGTTGATACAATCGATAAAAATGAGCAATATGCGAAAGAAATAGAATATTTGGAAAAGTATAAGAGAAAGTTTCTTGAGGACGGAATGACTATTTCCTATAAAGTCTTTGGAGTTGAGAATAATCAATTAGTTGTAAAAGAACAGCTTTTAGAGAACAGTCAAAATTCAACTTATGAGACTAGACTTTTTATTGATTTTGAAAAGCAGCTAATAACAATTGATTTATTTATAACTGATTTGAATTTTCTAAATTCTAAAGAATCTGGACATTTTAGTTTGGAGAATGTTGGACAATTAAGTTCTTTTCCTCTTAAAGAGGACGTCTTCTATAATTTCAAAACAATAAATTTTTCTGGATATTGTACTCGTTTCGTAATGTTAAAAGCTGATCGTCAACAACCAATATTTGCTATTGGAGTTTCCAATTGCGAATCTCAAAATAACTAAAAGACATCAAATGAGAATTGAACATATCGCCATTTGGGTATCTGATGTAGAGGCGATGCGCAAATTCTACGAAAAATATTTTAATGCTGTTTCAGGGGAGAGATACCATAATCCTAATAAAAACTTCACTTCTTATTTCTTAAGCTTTGATGATGGTGCCCGGTTAGAGATTATGCATAAACCAGAAATTGACCCAACTTGTAATATGAACTTTACCTACACTGGTTACGCCCATCTTGCCATATCGGTTGGTTCAAAAAAGAGGGTAAATACCTTGACCGAAGAACTTAGAAAAGAGGGGTTTACTATTGCAGGAGAACCAAGAACTACCGGTGATGGGTATTATGAAAGTGTCATCTTGGATCCTGAAGGAAATCAGATAGAAATCACCATTTAACATTATTATTTATAATTGTTCTAAATAAGATTGTTATTTTTATATAAATATTTACATCTTATGAACGATATAAACCCCATTTATCAGAACGATTTTGGTATTGCCTTTCAATGGAAACGTGATAAACCCCGTGAATCGAACAAAGTTCAGGTGATTTTCAGGGATATTGGGTTACTATTGACCACTAGTGAATTACGCTATTTTTCAAAATGCATTGCACATACCATTGAAAATGGAAAGGGTAATTTATGCGGCGACTGTAAATCAAAGGAATCTTGCAGATCATTACTTTTAAATTCTCCTGCACATCAAATAACTTTTGCCGTAAGCTATCAAGAAGCTATTGAGATTAGAGATCTGATCAACGGCACAATGTTTAGGTTAGAATTGGATTCTTTCTTTGGTGAATTAGGTATTGAATAAGATGCAAAAATCCACGTATCATTAATTACCATATTTGTTGCCTAAATCATATTTGACCATTTTATTAATAAATATCTTTGAGGTCAATTTACCGAAAGCTATATGAGCGTGAACGATCCCTATGCTGCCTTACGATTTAAGGAGTTCAATATTTTTCTATTAGTTCGTTTTGCTATGGTCTTTGCTTGGTCTATGCAATTTATAGTGATAGAATGGCAAGTATACACCATTACCAAAGACCCATTGTCATTAGGTATCATTGGTTTAATGGAGGTAATACCGGCAGTGGGCATGGCGCTTTTTGCGGGTCATATAGTTGATCAGAAAGAAAAACGAAACCTACTAATGAAATGTATATTTGGTTTCTCGGTCATTAGTTTTGGACTGTTTATGTTAAGTCTGCCTTCGGTCTTAGAGACCTATGAAACCAAAACCATTTTATATGGTATTTATGCCTTGGTTTTCTGTGGTGGGTTGGTACGAGCATTTTTAGGGCCCACTATATTTTCATTGATTGCATTGATCGTTCCAAAAAAAATATACCCTAATGCAGCTACTTGGAGCAGTACTACATGGCAAATGGCATCAGTACTAGGTCCGGCATTGGCAGGTTTTTCGATTAGTGTAATTGGCGTGCACTGGTCTATGTGCGTCATTTTCGGATTTTCTTTGTTGGCGTTAACGGCACTTTTCAATATTTCAAAGAAACCAATTCTTAATCCTAAGATTGGAGAACCCGTTTTTCAAAGTTTAAAGGAAGGCTTAACATTTGTATTTAAGACCAGAGCGGTATTGGGTGCCCTTACCTTAGACATGATTGCCGTATTATTTGGTGGTGCCGTAGCGTTACTTCCCATATTTGCACAAGATATACTGCATGTTGGATCAGAAGGTTTTGGGGTACTTAGGGCAGCACCGGCAGTGGGCGCCGCAATAACCATGTTAGGATCAACGAGATTTCCATTGCATAAGAATGCAGGTAAAAAATTGTTGCTTGCAGTATTTGGTTTTGGTGTATGTATGATCGTATTTGGTTTGTCTACCTATTTTTGGCTATCCGTTATTGCTTTATTTTTAAGTGGTGCGGTAGATGGAGTGTCCATGATCATTAGACAGACAATTTTACAATTAAAAACGCCCGATAATATGAGAGGCCGCGTAGCATCGGTAAATTCTATGTTCGTAGGATCATCTAACGAGCTAGGTGCTTTTGAAAGCGGTGTTACGGCAAAGCTAATGGGTACGGTAACAGCGGTGGTTTTTGGGGGTAGCATGACGCTACTTACGGTAGGTCTTACCGCAATTGTTTCTCCCAAGTTTAGAAAATTAGATCTACAGAAAGATGTAGAAAACCATGAAAATTAATGGTTTATAGTGTCATTAAAAAAAGCCCTAATGAAAGGGCTTTTTATATTGTAAGTAGTACTTAAGACTTTCGTCGTAAAGTGGTAGCATTCTCGTAGGTCAGTTATAGTATTGGGAATAAACACTTTATCTAAACTTGTGCGTAAAGATAAAACCAAATTCTATTTTTTACCAATTTTTATGGGAAGTTGATGCAAGTAGTTGCACAATTTTGATATGTGGGACTTGCAAGTATTAGGTCATAAAAAAAGCCCCTAAACTTAGGGGCTATTCTTTTAAGTAACACTTAAGGGTTTAAATCTTCAAGTGGGGAAACTTGTAGGTAATGTGAAGATTTGGGATACAACACTTAAACTAACTAACACTGTAAAGGTATGTTGAAAGCTAAGTTTTATAAAACTATTGTTGTGAACTGCTCAATTCTTGTTGTAAGAAAAGGATTACAAATTAAATGTTGCATTTCATCGATGATTTTGATGGAATTCAGCTGAATTCTTTCAACGAAAGTTTTGAACCGTCAAACTCGGCATAGGTGTAATATTTTATCCAATCTCCTAGGTTGGTGTACATTGAATCTTTCTTTAATTCAATTTCCAATGGCAGATGTCTGTGTCCAAAAATAAAATGATCAAAATGCTGGCTTTCTAATTTTCGTTTGGCATATAGTACAAGCCATTCTTTATCGTTTCCTAAAAATTTAGCATCGTCATCACCGCTGATCAATTTATTGCTAACAGATAGATGTTTTGCCAAACGAACGCCAAGATCGGGGTGTAACCACTTAAAGAACCATTTTGCTACGGGGTTGGTAAACACCTTTTTCATTCTTTTAAACCCCTTATCGTCCGGTCCAAGACCATCACCATGACCAATAAAGAATGATGTTCCGTTAATGGTATATTGTTGTGGTTTATGATAAACAGGTATATTCAGTTCTTCCTCAAAGTAACCATTCATCCAAAGATCGTGGTTGCCAACAAAATAATGTATTTGTATACCTGCATCAGACAGTTCTGCTAGCTTCCCCAAGGTTCTGGTAAATCCTTTTGGTATTACGGTCTTGTATTCAAACCAGAAGTCGAACAGATCGCCCATCAAAAAAATGACTCCTGCATCTTTCTTAACGGTATCTAACCAACGCACAAACTTAAGTTCTCTCACTCTACTTTCTTTCATAGTAGGTGCACCTAGGTGGTTGTCACTGGCAAAGTATACTTTTTTCCCTGCTGGAAGTTCAATGTTCGTCATCAGAATGTAAATATAATAACTGTTTTGCGTACCTAGGGAATACGTTGGTCAAAATAAGTACATACAGGTGTTTGTGAACTTGGTTTAAACAGTTGGGTCTTTTTCGTTCAATACAATTTTAATGGGGAGATGATCGCTAAAACCATTTACGTTGAAGGTTGAAGCGTTTGGTCTACCAAATTTTACAGGTTTTTGGTAAGCACCGGAAGTTAGTTCAGGGTATGCAATAATTTCTACGGTACCCAATTTAAACGGCAAACCTGATTTTTCTGATAAAATACTTTTAGAGATCATAAATTGGTCTAGCATATTATAGGTGTTGCCAAATACAAAAGTACCGATCTGTGCATCTAAAAACCGATGCATTACGTTATAGAAGTACTTTAACCGCACCCTATTGCTTTTAACCAATGCCTTGTTGTTGATGGCCATTAAATAATTGGTTATACTTTTATTGTAAGGGTTGTCATTGAAATCGCCCATTAATAGAATATTGGCATCGCTGCCCTGTTCCTCGTAAATGCGTTCAATCCAATATGATAGGTTTTCCGCGACCATTATTCTAAAAGGCTCGCTTGTTAGCTCACCTCCTGATCTTGATGGCCAGTGATTAAGAATACAAATAAGCTTATTGCCGTTGGCAGTATTTATATGTACCTGAAATAGATCGCGTGTAGTATTTCTTTTAATGATACGAAGGCTAAAGGTCAACTGTTCTGGTCCATATTTGGTCTTGTCATAAATAAGTGCAGTATCTATACCTCGTTTATCATCCCCTTCAGAAATAACAAAACCGTAATTTTTTTGTAATGCCGTGCCCATGGCAGATATCAGCAATTCAATTACATGTTCGTTTTCTACCTCACAAACGCCAAGAATATCCGGACCTTCACCATTATTGAATTTGGAAATGATAGCGGTGAGATTGGCAATTTTTTGGTTGAGAATGGTAGCATCCCAACCTTTAAGTTCGTTCCCTAAATGGTTGTTTAAAAATTCGCTTCTTCTAGGCGAATTTTCAATGTCGAACAAATTTTCAAGATTCCACCAATAGATATGATGTTTGGTCATGTTGCTATATATTAAGGAATTACCCTCAAAATAAAGCAATTTATAATGATGAACGGCATTTGAAGTGTAAAGTTTAGATGAACTTAATTATCACTTGCGTACCACTCGGCAAAAGAGGTATCCGTTTCCTGAAGTTTTAGGGAAAACAAAGAAATATTCTCTGGCAACCTCGATTTTATTTTGGCTGCAAAATCTATCACCATATTTTCACTGGTAGGTTGGTAATCCGCTAAAATAACATTGTGTCCCCTATCGGTCAGTTCTTTGGCCAGTTCTACGTGTGGTGTATTTTTATTGAACACGGTAGCATGATCAAAAATATCAACAATGTCTTCTTTCACTATTTTTTTAAGATCTCCAAAATCTATCACCATACCCAGCTTAACATGGTTGGTATCGGTAATAGGGCTTCCAATTACGGTTACGGATAATTTATAGCTATGGCCATGTACGTTTCTACATTTACCATCATAACCATACAGTGCATGACCGGTCTCAAAGTTAAATTGTTTTGTAATGCGAATTTTGCTCATAACCAATAATTATATGGCAAAGGTAGGGAAAGTATAAACGTATTTATACAGAAGAAATCAATCTAATACAATCTCTCTATTTCCTGTGATTAAGCTAACATGGCAACAGTCTGCTCCCACTTTAAATTCTTGGTTTACCACTAACTCATCATTAATATAACCCTTAAAAGTTAGGGTAGTAGTCTTATTTTGATATTGAATGCGGTGTGCATCACTTATCAGTGGGTATATGCCTTGATCATTGTGGTATTCTTCGGCACTTATATCTTTTGCCAAATTTTCACCGGTTGCAGTGTCTATTACTTCAAAACTATCTAAAACTACGGCATTATCAGATGTATCTTCAATGCTCACGGTAATAGTTACAAAATTTAAGGTACATACCGTTGAGGAACAATCTATTACCTCAGTATCAGGTTCATTTTTATCACTACATGTCAATAAAAAGAAGGATAGAAGTATCAATGTAATTTTTGCGAACATAAAAACGGATTTTCTTAAAAGATGAATAAATACCGATTAGTTGCGTGGTGATACAGCATTACCTTTTGTATTTTCTTTTTGCACGGACTTTATTTACAAAATAAATGACCAAAACAAAAAGTGCAAGAATTGGAAATACAAGGTTACCGTTTAAAAATTGAAAGAATTCCATAATAATGATTTAGAAACAGAACGACAGGCTGTTTCGGTTATTGTTTATTTTTTAAATTTTGACAGCGCGTTGCGGGTAAATTCCGATAGCGCTAATTTACCTGTAATAGATGCGCGATCTGTCAATAAGGTATCCCAATGGTCGGTGCCTTCCCATAAAACTTTCTTCCACTCTGTCAATGCATCAGGATTATAGCTTGCCAATTTATGAATGAAGAAATCAAGTTCTTTGTCCATTTCTTGGGCATTGTCATATACTTTGTTGAACAGTCCTTTTTCTTGAGCCCAATAAGCACTCTTCCATTCCGTAGGGGCTAAAGACATTTCGCCCATAGCTGCATTTCCTATTTTACGGGCAACCGCAGGAGCAATAACCAACGGAGCAATACCAATACTAAGCTCAGAAAGTTTAATTGATGAGTTCACGTTAGAATACACATAGTCACAAGCTGCGGCAAGACCTACACCGCCACCAACAGTTTTACCATGTACACGGCCAACAATGACCTTTTTACATTTACGCATAGCGTTTATCACGTGGGCAAAACCACTAAAGAATGCCTTACCTTCTTCTAAGTTGGAAACCTCTAACAGCTCATCGAAAGAAGCGCCGGCACAAAAAGCCTTTTCTCCCTCAGATTTTAAAAGGATAACAGAAATACCCTCGTTTTCTGAAAGTTCATTAATGGTATCGGTTAGGCGTTCTAAAAGTTCAGAAACAAAAGAGTTACTGGCAGGATGCCCAAATTCTACATGTGCAACTTTACCATCTATTCTTGTATATAAACTTCCATTTTTTCTTGTGGTGACCATAGCATCTTTTTTTGCTCGATAATCGAGACGATTTGCATTAGGGATTGCCCTAAGGTATTGAACACAAAATTACTGATTTTGCAATAAAGGTTTGAATTTGTTTCTAAACTTCCACACTAAAGCGGCACCTCTAATAAACATCCAAACGGTAAAGGCCAGCCATATGCCCGTTAGCCCCCAATTGAGGTATTTACCTAAAAAAAGCATAGGAACAAACCCTAAAAAAGTAGCTGCGAGCAGGGTGTTTCGTAAATATTTCATTTCGCCCAGACCTTTAAAGACTCCGTCAAGCACAAAGGCAATGGTGTTTATGGGCAGTCCTAAAATAATGATATAGAATATGGCATAGAATGCGGATAGCACCAAACTTTCATTGGAAAAAAGGGCACCTAAAGGTTTATAAAAAATACCGGCAAATGCCATAATCACTACACTGACTACGAGTCCGTATTTCGTTATTTTTTTAGCCAATAACCAAAGTGCGTTATAATTTTTTTCTCCTAGCAATCTACCGCCCATAATATTTCCGGCGGCACCAAAACCATCGATAAAAAAAGCTGAGAACAACCAAAGGTTAATAGCAATGGTATGTGCGCCAATATACTTATCGCCTAGTGCAGTTGCTTCCCTAACAGCAAGTATAAGAGCCGTATTCAATGCTATGGCACGAACAAAAAGATTTAGGCTCATAACCACTAATCTACCAAGTTCTGGGTGAATGGGTAGCCTTAGCTTTAGACTAATATCTGTTTTTGTCCAAAGTAGATAAAATGCCATAATGGCCATAATACTTTGCGCCAATAAACTGGCATAGGCCGCACCATCTAAATACATTGCTGGTATAAAGCCATCAATACCGTATACAAAGACGAAGTCGAAAATTACGTTTAAAACAGCTCCTGTAATGGCAATGACCATGGGCCAATAGGTATTTTGTAATCCACGAAATATACCCATTACGGCAAAAACGAATAAGGTCAAGGGAAATCCCCAAACGCGAATACTGTAATAACTAATGCAATACTGCAGTATTTTTCCCGAGGCATTTAGCAACTCAAAAATTTCTTGAATGACAAAAATGGTAGAGAGCAAAATTAAAATACTAAGAGCAATATTGAGGTAAATGGCCTGCGCTGGCAGGGTTTTGACCTCTTCTATTCTACCAGCGCCCAAATACTGTGATATTATGGCGGAAATAGCACTACGTGTTTGCCCTAAAATCCAAATGAGCATAGAAAGAAAAGAACCTACTATACCGGCTGCGGCAAGAGATTCTAGTCCGTCAACCGGAATATTCCCCACTATGGCGGTATCCGTAATAGATAATAAAGGTTCTGCTATACCTGCTATAGTTGCGGGTATGGCCAAGGCATTTATAGATTTAAAATTAACGGAAGTTTTCAAAAAATATAGATTCTATAGTACAAGTTCGTAGCAGTGAAAAGGATGTGCGCTTTGCTTGGGAAAAAAGATATCCTCTAATTTAACATAACCACGTTGCTCATAAAATTTCTGATTTCTTTTGTTTTGGCTAAAGGTATCTAACCTTACTGATAGGGCGTTATTTTTACGTGCAAAGTTTTCGCCAAAATCCATTAATTGTTGTGCAAGGCCCCTGCCTTGATATTTAGGGTGTACCGCTAGTCTATGAACATAGTAGTTGTTGCCGTTTTCTGTTAACCAGGCAACATTTTTATATTCATCGTCCATTACTTGCGATAGTACAATGCAGCCAATAATGGCATCCTCTTCTAAAAGTACATAAAGTTCATTGCGCTCAATATCTTTTTCAAATGCTTTTTTAGAAGGGTATTCCGTTGTCCATTGGTAAATACCTTTTTCTTCCATGGCAATTCTACAGGCATTGGTCATGGTTAAAATTTCGGGTATTTGCGATATCTTTGCAGGTGCTATCATAAAAGCCATTTAATTAAATTGTAAATTTAGAGTTATAATCAATACTTTTTATCATGATGAATATTCTTGTTCCTATAGGGACCTCAACAAATGCGAACGAAACTTTACAATATGCCGTTAATTTTGCAGAAGACTTTGGTGCGGATATTTATGTAATGGAAGTTTTCAACGTCAGTGGAAAAACGGGAACCCTTACGAACGTTACCCAAAAAGTTACTGAGAATTCTAAAGAACGATTAAAGGAGGTTATAGCTACGGTAGATACCAAAGATGTATCTATCAAAATTGCAAGTTTTAATGGCGAGCTTAAAGATGGGTTAAGGGAAATTGATAAGGGTATAGGTATTGATCTTATCATTTTAGCACCTAGAAGTAATGATATACAAGAAGAATATTACCTGGGGCATACCTCTGGGGCCATTATCAAAAGAACCAATATACCTACACTGATCGTCCCTAAAGGAACTGCCTATAAATCATTTGAGAATATATTGGTAGCCTTTAAATCAGGTATTTTAAAAAGAAAGAGAATACTTGATCCGTTAATTGAAATAAAGAACAAGCATAATGCAAAAGTGAATCTTTTAATGGTGAAAACGCCTGGGTATTCAGATGATGATTTAAAGATCAATACGGCGTTAATGGACATTAGTTCACAATTAACCTTTACGGATAATCCAACCACATATCATGGGGTTTTGGAACATTTTCAAGCAAAACACCCCGATTTATTATGTGTTTTTAGAAGAAAAAGAGGTTTTTTTAAGAAATTATGGGAAAAAAGTACCGTTTCAAAATCAGAGTTCTTTGCCCCTGTACCCGTATTGGTGCTCAGTGTAAAGAAAGATTAAATTGTACTTTGATACGTTGTTAAAATGTATTTCCTTTGATCCTCTTGAAAATTGGGGTTTTCACCATGTGAATATCAAGCAATTTTAAGCAATCAATATTTAAGGGGGATTAGCTCAGTTGGCTAGAGCGCTTGCCTGGCAGGCAAGAGGTCACCGGTTCGAATCCGGTATTCTCCACAACTTTAAAGCCTTCACGAAAGTGAGGGCTTTTTTCTGGTTTTATGTAAATAGTGTAATTAAAGGAATAGCGTCCCGAAAGCTTTCGGGAAGGTCACCGGTTCGAATCCGGTATTCTCCACTTAAAGCTTCCATTTTGGAAGCTTTTTTGTTTATTAAGCAATTAATTATCGGTTTAAATCGGTTAGGTTGTAAAAGAATAGAGCGTCCCGAAAGCTTTCGGGAAGGTCACCGGTTCCGGTCCGGTATTCTCCACGATAAAGCTTCCATTTTGGTAGCCTTTGTTTATTTAATTATTTTTAAATATGAACTTCACAACTTATATCATTTATAGCAAGACTTTAAATCGTTATTATGTGGGGAGTACAGAGAATATTGATACAAGGTTATTACGCCATAATAATGGCAACGGAAGTACTTATACCAAAAAAGCAAATGATTGGGTATTGAAATGGCAGCGTGATTTTAAAACTCGATTAGAAGCAGTCTCGTTTGAGCTTCTAATTAAAAGGAAGAAAAGTAGAAAGTATATTGAGTATTTAATCTCAACAGGAATACAAGAATAGAGCGTCCCGAAGGCTTTCGGGAAGGTCACCGGTTCGAATCCGGTATTCTCCACTTAAAGCTTCCATATTGGAAGCTTTTTTGTTTTATTTTTTTCTTATAATAATAAACTGTGCTGTAATTCCCTTTTTAAAATTTAAATATGTAGTATCAGGAACGTTGAGTTTTAAACTATTCAGAACAACAGGGTTTATTCCTCCGGCATTACCCAAACTTTCATTACCAAAAATACCATTATAATCATATAATTCTCCTGAACATTCAACATAATCCGTTGCCATATTTGGTCTGTATGGCCTAAAGGTGTATGATTCATTAATTGTATGTGTTTTATTGTTTTGTACATCAACAAAATTATCGGTATCCACGCTCCAAGTTTTACCATCATCTATGCCGTTCTCATTAATGTCAAGGCGTTCCCCTCCAACCCACATTTTCACCCTTAGTTTACCATTTACCTCTGTATCGGTAAATTGTGTACCTGTAATGTTAACAATGGTTGCTAGATATTCTGGATAGGCAACATCACAATTTCGTGATTGATATTCCGTTGCAAGAACTACATTTGCTGCAGGAAAACCTTCTTTTACATAATTTAATTTATAGGATAAAGGGGAACCGGGAGATTCTTCTGGTGAATAGTTGCCGCCAGCTGCAATATAATCATAAATTTTTTCAAGATTTCCGCCAATAGTTTGGGCCGCACTAGCACCATTGCCTCCAATTATCAATGCCTTAATGTTAGACTCTTCAAGAACATTCTTTGAATCAACATCAAGGTTAAAATCTCCTCCTTTTTCACCCGCTTCTATTGCCGCATTAAAGGCTGTTTCTACTTCCGTTATACTATAATCAGACTCCACGGTATACAATACCATACGACCGTATGTAACAGCTGAAACATAGACAGGGCTTGTGGATCCCAAACTTTCAATACTAGGAAGATCAGTAAAAAGATCGCTTGGAACTTGACCTGGGGAGTCCAAATCAATAGTAAAATATTTTTGAATAAATTTTAGCACGTACTTTTTCTTAACCGTTGTGGTATTGAAATCAAAACTACCCGAAATGTCTTTGGTTTTATCGCGATAATTTGCTCCAAGGGCTATAGATAATTGCTGTTCAGAATAGACTTGAGACTTATCAAATTCTAACTGTGCAGGAGTAGCACCTTTAACTTCAAGGTTGAGCAATTCATTAACACCAGCTCTAACCTCACTCAGCAAATTTGGGTTATTAACAGTTACACTAGTCTTTCCTTTGACATTGTTTAGCGAAATTGACATGGTAATTGGCGCACGATCCTTGTTGATCCTCGCATATTCCCCAGTAGGTATGGTTTCCCCTTTTAACATAGATCCTGGATATATGACATCGGTAGTTGGATCCAACGTGAACAATTCACTAAAACCGGGTGCTCCCTTGAATGTTTGGGTAAAGCATTCAAATTCCGTTGTTCCTTCACGTTCGGGATTGGTCGAGGCGGTCTCAACGATACTCGACTCCTCAGGTTGGTTGAATCCACTTAGATTGGCCACTGCAGAATTAAAGTCATCGGCATCATTATTGGAAAACTGTGGTAAGCTTGGGTCATCAGGAAGTACTTCATCTTTATTACATCCTACAAAGGTCAATAATATTGTACTTAACAATAGTACGCTTATGGTTTTAAAATTTAAATGATTTGTTTTCATAACTTCTTGTTTTTCAGGATTCAACATTCCAAACTTAGAGTAGAAATGATCCCATCCCTAATTTTGTCCATGGACAAAGTATGGACAAGTAACTTGGATTTCGATGAACTACACCATGGACAGCATAAAAAACCTAAAATCATAAAAAATTCAAAAACCCTTTATATTCAACGGTTTACATATTTTATTTATAGCTATGATCTCCAAGAAAGTATAACCTTTTTATGGACAAAGGATTTTTCTAGCAAAGATGCACATGTTTTATGAAGAGAATTATGATTTATCTTAGTGAAAACCAAACCATTGTAATTATGAAAATGAAAATCATTTTTTTAATAATTCTTGCAGCGCCAATTTCAATTCTAGCCCAACTCCAAGGTCAAGAGAGAATAGACAGTCTTAGTCAGGTTTATGAAAAGCAATTGGGGCACAAAGAAAAAGTTGCAACACTTAAAGAATTATTTAATATGCAATTATACAATAATCAGTCAGTCGCAAAAAAAAATGCTCATATGATTTTGGAGCTGTCAAACAATACAGGTTATTCAAAGGGAATTGCCATTGGAAACTATTGCATGGGCAACTATTTTTATATGACCAATGTCAATGATTCAGCTCGAATCTATTATAGAAAAGCCATAGATTTCGCTGAAAAACTAACAGATAAATTACTCCTGACCAATTCCCTTTCCAACCTAGCACAAATTGAGGATGCCATAGGTAATTATGATTATTCCATAAAGCTTAAGGATTCAGTTTCAAATATGTACTTACAAAGCAAGAGTTATCTACAGTATGGTATATCCATAGGGGATATAGCAAATACCTATATAAATAAAGGGGATTACGAAAAAGCAATAATAGGTACGATTAAGGCATTAAAGGTTCTGGATACAATCGATAGAGAACCTTTCCGAAAAGCGGACCTATATCGACAATTAGGAAAGGTTAATTATTATCAAGGAAATTACACCAAGTCTATCGAAAACTTTAATCTGGCCTTAGGGGTGTATGAGGATACTGCCGACAATCTCTATAAAGCTTATACAATGGTGGATATTGGCAATTCTTATGTAGAAATGGAAGAACATGAAAAAGCTCTAGAATATTATCAACGAAGTAAAGCGATTAGCGAGAAATTTGGGTTTGATGATAATACTGCCAATGCCCTTGCCAATATAGGTATGGTCCTTGCAAAACAAGGTAACTATGATTTGGCAATTAAAAATTTACTGAAGTGTGTCGAAATGAATAAAACCAGCAACTCATACTTCAACATTATCAGTGCAATGGGGGAAATAGGGAATGCATATGCGATGAAAGGTGATTTTAATAAATCTATTACCTACTTGAACCGAACAATACACCTTGCTGATTCGATTAGATCCATGGATCAGTTAAAGATGGCTTTACGATATCGCTCAAAAGCTTACGAAATAGGAGGGTTATTTAAAGAAGCGCTGGATGATCAAAGGCAATTTCAAATACTTAGTGACAGCCTTTTCACCTCGGAAAAGTCGAAACAAATTGAGCGGCTTCAAATATCCTACGAGACAGAAAAAAAAGAAGCAGAAATAGTACTTCAACTAGAGGAGATAAAAACACTTAATGAAAAAGCCAAAGTGGATAAACTAACCAAAGGCCTCTATGCCGGTGGAGCCATATCTGGACTGGCTCTATCAGGATTACTTTTCTTTGGGTTTCGGCAACGCATGAAGAAGAATAAGGCCGAAAGGGAAAAACAAGAAGAAATTTATAAGAAGGAAATTGAATATAAACAAAAAGAACTCACGAGCCAGACCTTGCATCTAGTTCAAAAGAACACGTTTATTCAAGAGTTAAAAGAGAATTTGGAGAATATAAAAAATTCGCCAGATAAATTTAAAACAGAATTTAGGCGTATTGTCATGCTATTAAAGAAAGAGAATGCTTCTGACAAAGATTGGGAGGTATTCAAAACTTATTTTTCTGAAGTGCACAACGACTTTGACCAGAAACTAAAGACTTTGTCTTCTGACGTTTCAGAAAAAGAAATTCGATTAGCAGCTTTTCTCAGAATGAACCTGACCACCAAAGAAATTGCAGCCACCTTGAACGTACTACCAGATAGTATATTAAAATCTAAATACCGCCTAAAAAAGAAACTTGGGCTAGATAAAGAAACCGATCTAAACCAATTTTTGAATTCACTTTGATTGTTTACAAACGCTTACTAATACACATTAAAGTATCATCAATATTAACTGGTGGGGTTGAAATTTTGTACAAAATAATACCTGATGTAGGTGCTTTGTACTCTTTAAGTTTTTCGCCAAATTCATTTGTGGTGTAGCCTACAACATTACCTTCTTTAACGGTATCTCCCGCTTTCAGATCACTGTAGAAAAGCCCTGTTTCGGTAGCGCTTAAATAGGTTTGATTGTTGAGTTGCACGAGATTGGCACTTGGCTCGGAACCGTTATCGTACATGTTCAAATGGTCAAGCATATTATAGATTCCATTTTTTATGAAACGTACGGCATCTTTCTGAACATTGCCCAATTTGCCACTTTCAAAGCTCAATGCTATTTTGCCATCTTGTGAGGCTTGCTTAAAAACATATTTTGCAGGTTCATTGTCCTTTAATGTGAATGGATATGAAACAATGTACTCGAACCCACTGATCTCTGTAAGTTTCCTTGCCTTTTTAGTCTGTTCCGGATAATTGGGGTTTTCGTAGAAAAGCGCAAACGGAATCAAATCTTCATTGACACCTCCGCCATGTATATCTATAAAAACATCACTTGCGGGTATAATGTCCGTTGTTATAAAATCAGCTATTTTTTGCGTAACGCTACCGGTAGATTTTCCAGGAAACGTACCGTTTAAATTCACTTGATCATGCGGATTTACTATAGACGTTCTCGAGAAAAAAGAGCTGGTATTGGCAATGGGTATAATAATTAAAGTACCGTTCAATTTGTCAACATCAATTTCTCTCAAGAGCTCTTGTACGCCAACAATGGGTGGATATTCAAACCCATGAACGCCGGCAACAATGGTGAAAACCGTTCCTTTATTTTTTCCCTTTAGTATAGATATGGGCAAGAAGGTTTTGTTATTTCTAGCGTCTTGAAATGCTATGCGTATGTTTTCCTTTAATGGTCTATTAGCGTTGGAGAACACATCTTTAAAAGTGTTTTGGGCTATTGCTGAGCACAGGGAAAAAGACAAGAAAAGGGTAAAGAATAGCTTTTGCATGATACGTTTATTTTTTATGTGATGCGTTTGGCTAGACCAAAGTATTAAAAGACATTATTTAATTACCTATACAACGTTATTTCTCTTTCGAAAAAAGTTCCTACGGACACTAAGTGTTAAATTTGCTATACTAATTTAGAATAATTAAAAATAATTTGTTCTTGTCTAGGTGATGATTTAGATTTGCCGTCTATTTAAAATAAATCTAAATAAAATATAATGAAAAGAGTTATTCTGGCGGTAGGTTTTATCGGTCTAATAGTATTAGGTTGTTCATCAGATGATGATTCAACAACAGAAGTTGTAGTAGACGACGCTATTGAGGCATCATCTGTAATAGAAAACTACGCAGATTTGGTATTGGCCAATTATCAAGCAGCTTTGGTAGATGCAGAAGCTATGAGCGTAGCTATACAAACTTTTGTGGCAACACCAACAGAAGAAAATTTTGAGGCGGCCAAAGAAGCATGGTTAACTTCAAGGGAAAGCTATGGACCTTCAGAGGCGTTTAGATTTGCAAACGGACCTATAGATACGGGTGATACCGAAGAAATTGAAGGGTATTTAAACTCTTGGCCTTTAGACGAGGCATATATTGATTATGTTGAAGGAGATGTTGATGCCGGTATTATAAACAACCTTGCAGATTTTCCAACATTGACAAAAGAGATTTTAACTGGTGAAAATGGTAATGGTGGCGAAGAAAACGTTGCTATTGGTTACCATGCCATTGAATTTTTGCTTTGGGGTCAAGATTTAACGGCACCTTCTGAGAATTTGGCAGGTCAAAGAGCATATACAGACTTTGTAGATGGTGGTACGGCTGCCAACCAAGATCGTAGAAGAGAGTATTTAGCGATCGTTGCAGATTTGTTGACGGATCACTTGCAGATTATTATTGATGAGTGGAGCGGTGACTACAGATCAACCTTTTTGGCTTTGGACGAAGATGAAGCATTGGATAACATCATCAGTAGTATAGCTGAGCTTTCTAGAAGTGAGTTGGCTATTGAGCGTATGGCAGTAGCCCTACAGAACCAAGATCAAGAAGATGAGCACTCATGTTTTAGTGATAACACCCACAGGGACATTAGATTGAATTTGGCAGGTATCGTAAACGTATACACTGGAGCTTACGGTAGTGTAGATGGTAACTCTTTACAAGATTTGATAGAAGAGGCAGATGCGGATCTTGCAACTGAACTAGATGCTTTATTGGCAACCGCGGTTACCGATGTTGATGCAACATTGGATCCATTTGATTTGGCGATCGTTGATGGCGAATCTAGTGTAGAAGGTGCAAAGGTACAAACAGCGGTACAGGCGTTGGTTGCTTTTGGTGACAAGCTTTTGGAAGCTAAGGTTGCTTTGGGTATCAACTAAAAGAAGTCTATAGAGTTGTTATTTAGAGGATTGTATTTTGCAATCCTATATAGGTGAATGGTAAATTAAAACTGGATTTTTTAAATCCAGTTTTGTCGTTATATAAAATGAACAGAATTTCAATAGCGTTTTTATGCTTACTGGGTGTAGTGGTAAGCTCATGTAGTACAGATGAGGTAATGGTTCCATTAATGGCAGAGGAAGGTGAAGAACTTTCGGGCGGTACCACATCATCAAGTAATTTTTCTGCAGAAGCCTTTGGTTTTGCTTCCCCGGATCTAACATTTGATGAGCGTGTAACTTTTGGGGTGGGCAATTCACTCTTTAACCAAAGTTGGGTAACTGCACCGGCATCTACCACTGCAAGAGATGGTCTAGGTCCTTTCTTTAATGCAAGAAATTGTTCTGGTTGCCATTTTAAGGATGGTAGGGGCAGACCGCCAGCGTATGACGGGGAGTTTTCTAGCGGACTTTTACTTCGTTTGGGTATTTTGCAAACCAATGAAAATGGAGAAAATATAGGTGATCCCATTTACGGTACACAATTTCAAGACAATTCTATTTTAAGCGTAGATAAAGAAGGTACTATTATTGTCACCTATACACCATTGATCGAAACGTATGCTGACGGTACAGAAGTAGCTTTACAGGTGCCGGAATATTCGTTTACCGGTCTAAGCTATGGGGGTTTAAGTGCAGCAACAAGAATATCGCCCAGAGTGGCCAATCAAATGATCGGTTTGGGGCTTTTAGATGCTATACCGGAAGCAACTTTATTGAGCTATGCCGATCCTAATGATGCCGATGGTGATGGTGTTTCGGGCAAGATCAATAGGGTCTACGATGTTGAAACGGGTACCCGTGTCGTAGGTCGTTTTGGTTGGAAAGCCAATCAACCTAATATAAAACAACAGGTAGCCGCCGCATTTTCTGGCGACTTGGGTATAACGTCATCTCTTTTTCCTAATGAGAACTGTCCGGATCCTTTAGATTGTGATGATTACCCCAACGGCGGAACACCGGAAATTCCCGATGATAACTTAGAAAATGTCACTTTTTATGCCGCATCTTTATCCGTACCGGAAAGAAGAGATGTAGATGATCAAAATGTGTTAGAGGGTAAAGAGCTGTTTGTAAGTATAGACTGTGCCAAATGCCACATTCCAAAGTTGGAGACAGGCGCCTATGATATAGATGCCTTGGCCAACCAGACTATTCGCCCTTATACAGATATGTTGTTGCATGATATGGGAGATGGGCTAGCGGACGGACTGCCAGATTTTGAGGCCAACGGAAATGAATGGAGAACACCGCCATTGTGGGGCATAGGATTAATAGAAACCGTAAACGGCCATACCAATTTATTACATGATGGTAGGGCAAGAAATGTAGAAGAAGCCATTTTGTGGCACGGAGGTGAGGCTTTGGCTTCAAAAGAAAAATTCAAGGAACTTTCAGCAGAAGAGAGAGATAAAATTATTCAGTTTTTGAATACACTTTAAGATTATGAAAAAGAAAATTTTATGCATGGCGGTGATTATGTTCGCATTTTCATGTGGTAATGACGATAGCGTAACCAATGAAGAACCCACGTTACTGACCGTTGAAGAAGGGCGTAGCCAACAGGTCACAGCATTATATGACTATCAGATCAAAGTAAACCAAGCGGCACATGTGGCCGTTTTAAATAATTTGGTAACCCAAAGTTTAGCTTTTGAGGCTAATGCTACGGAAAGCGAGCTGGTTGCTTTGCAAGAGGCGTGGAAAACGGCATTTTTAAACTGGAAAAGCAATGAAGTATTTAACTTAGGCGCTATACAGAGCTCGTTTATACATACCAGAATTAATCAGTGGCCTACAAATTTTGAGGCATTGGAGGAGAATATTGCAGGTGAAGAAACATTGAATAGTGCCTTTGTCTCTAGCGTAGGAGCAAATACAAAGGGCTATAGCGCCATTGAGTATTTGTTGTTTCATGATACCAATGCAAATATACTTACCGAATTGACCACAGCTGAACATGCTGAAAGACGTATGCAATACCTGTTGGCATTGATAGAGAATTTAGCGGAGCAAGCCGCTTTTTTACAAACCTTTTGGGAAGGGGTGGAGCCTAGTTTTAAAAGCAATTTAGAGACTGGTGTCAATGGTAGTCAAAACCAAGTGGTCAATGCAATAATAGCTTCTTTAGAAGGTATGAAAGGCACCAAGATAGAAGAAGCATTAAATGCGGAAACAGATGCCGTAACCTATTTTGAAGCGTATAGGAGCAGAACTAGTAAAGAAGCCTTGATCGTAAACCTAAATACTTTGTATAATAGCTATTTGGGCGAGTATGAAGGTGAATCTGGTTTTGGGTTAGACGATTATTTGATCGAAGTTTTGGACAGACCTGAAATCGATACGGCATTGCAAGAAGCATTCGTGGTAGCTATGAACGATTTAGAAGCTATGGATGGCGCTATTGAAGATATTTTGGTGTCCGATGTTACCGCACTTGAAACCCTTAGAACAGACCTGCAAACCATTATTGGTCTGCTTAAAACAGATTTCTCCAGTGCGGCCAGTATTGTAGTAACGTTTAATGATACGGACGGAGATTAAAAAGTATCCGTAAAGAAGATAAAACTACATACATAGTTAAGTAGAGCTATTTTAATTGAGGTTAAAGGCAAGGTATTATCACTAAGTGCTTTTAACCTCGTTTATTTTCAGTACCTCGTACTTTGCAATGGGTATTAAAACGTCAAATTTTTCTGCGGAACTCCCTATGTTGTAAATAATTGAGACATCTGCCCGTTAAGGTAGGAAACTACTCAAAACATATTGATATTCAGAAAATTATAATGAAATAGGATAATTTTATATGTGAACGAACACATAAATTAATCCTAATATCCCGAAATTGCCCATGGTCATTGCACCATAAAATTCCATAAAACATAGGGTATGAAAAAGACAGATTTTAGCGATTTAAAAGTGATATATATTAATTGCACACTAAAGAAATCGCCACAGGAAAGTCATACTCAAAAGTTGATGGAAGTTTCAAAAGCGATCATGACCAAAGAGCAGGTTAAAATAGATGAGGTTCGTTTTATAGACCATCAGATTGCAAGTGGTGTGTACCCCGATATGACAGAACATGGTTGGGATGTTGATGAATGGCCAGAAATAGCCGAGCGTATTTTAAATGCCGATATCACAATTATTGGCACACCAATTTGGCTGGGCGAAAAATCATCTGAAGCCCAAAAGATTATTGAACGTTTGTATGCCATGAGTGGCCAGACCAATGAAAAGGGTCAGTATATTTTTTATGGTAAAGTAGGCGGCTGCATTATTACTGGAAATGAAGATGGTATTAAGCATTGTGCCATGGGTATTTTGTATTCCATGCAACATGTAGGCTACTCCATACCGCCGCAAGCAGATAGTGGATGGATCGGTAAAGTAGGACCGGGACCAAGCTATGGCGATACCAAATGGAAAGGCGAAGACCTTAAAGAACCTGTAGGTTTTGATAGCGATTTCACCAACAGAAATACCACCTTTATGACCTATAATCTGTTACATTTAGCCAGAATGATGAAAGACAATAACGGCTACCCCAATTACGGAAACTCTCGAACCGAATGGGATGATGGCAAACGTTGGGAATTTGAAAACCCAGAATATAGATAAGGCTTTAGTTTACAGTAATAAGTTTATAGTATCAAGTATCAAGTACTTAGATGTTACATCTAAAAACACTTACCTAATACTTTGTACTCAGTACTTAATACTATTTTTTTCCCAACTCCCAACTCCCAACTATTTTAAACCTCGGACCTCTCTTTTACAGTACTTTTAAACATAAATGAAAGAAAAATACTACCTTTCTGCTTACTTTGTAATCAATAGCTTAAACATAACGTTTGGTTCAGTTTTTTAAAAAATTTTTATGAAAGCAAAATTTTTCGTGTATTTACTTTTTAGTCTTGTTGTTTTAAACTCATGCTCAAATGAAGAAGACAATGTTTTTATAAATGAAGGATATTGGAGTGGTCAATATACAGGTAATGTAGATAGTGGTAATTGGTCAATAAGAATTGACATGAATAAAACTGTTATTGGAACGTTTACTCCTATTCAGTCATCATATTCCTACCAAATTATAGGAACTATAACCGAAAATGGAGTTTTAAATGCAGATATAAAAACTACAGAAATCGTTGGAGAGTTTAGTGGAACTTTTATAGACGATATTGCTTCTGGACTTTGGACAATAAATGGTGATGACGATAGCGGAAGTTGGACTGGAGTAAAATTGTAAAAAAAAGTTCAGCAGACGATTTTAAAACGGATTTGGAGGATAGACCGAAGACCGCATTTTATGGTTACCGAATAATTCAGAATGTAGTTTTGAATAGCCTTTACGTATGCATTGTACTTAATACTTTGTACTCATTACTTAATACCATTTTTTCTCCCAACTCCCAACTCCTAACTCTTAACTAATTTGCACCTCGAACTTCTCTTTTACGGTTACCCGTAATTTTCCATGGAAGAAAAATACTACCTTGTCGGTCGGTTCTAAAACATTACTTCCCCCTGCCGTTTTGGAATGTTACTATATAATTTAATATTTGGATTTAAAGTAATCTTGTTGCTTTATATCGTTGTTGTGCATCTTTATTAAAAAAAGAAAAATCTCAAGAATGGATGGAGCTTATGTAGCAATAAAAGGTTTTAAATATCAATTTGACCGTTCTATACTTGAAGTATTTAATAACCCGTCAATACCCGTTCGAATAGAACAGCTTCAAGATTATGAATTTGACAATTACTTTGTTCAAGTTAAATATCATGACACAGACTATACAACTCCGCAGCAGAAGCAAAAAATAAAGAAACCTTTATTACAATTATTAGATCAGCATAAGGTAGATAAGTCCAAGAAATTTATTCTTTTTATTTATTTAAAAGGAGTCGCTCAAAACAAGAAAAAGCTTTCCATTTCGGACTTGGACTCGATTCTAGGTAATAAAAAGGATAATTATAGTGCTTCAGAAAAAACATCGTTTGTCCAAAATTTCACTCTAATTCATGCACACGATTTTGTTACACAGTATAATGAGGTAATAGAAAAAATAAAAACACTGTACTCCAAATCCATTGAAGAGGCGGAATTATATTATTCAATAATTTCTAGTTATCTACTAGATATTGTGACTAAAAACGAACCTTCAAAGAAAAACTTAAGAACTTGTTCTAAAAAACAATTGGACAAACTTATTTCAGAAGGAAAAAAAATAGTCTTTAAATCTGCCTTCAATGATGTATTGACTGCTGAGAAAAGAGTTAAACTACTTCATAGCCAATTTTTCAAGAGTCAATTAAATAAAGAGCCAAATGAGAGATTTTTTGTTGTGGAAGTAAATAACCTCACGCACATATCCGTAATAAAGGAATTAGTGCTTACACTTAAAAACAAATGGAGTAAAAACAAAACAAAAACAATTCCTGAATCAGACAGATTTGTACCATATATTTTATTGCATGGAATAGAATCACAAAAACTGATTGAATTAAAGACGGACTTACAAAAAGATGGATATAATATATGTGATGGGTACGATTTTTTTAATGCCCCTTTCAATCTAGCAAGTCTCAAAGTAAGACCAACTTTTGAAAATAAGCTCTTTTTCAAATTCATTAATAAAGCGTCAGAATTAGACCAAATCATAAATCAACTCGATAGAACGGGTGAAATATATCAGTTCTATTTAGAAACACCTTTAAGTATTTCATTTACTCAGAAACACTTGAAATTTCAAGTACAAGAAGTAAATGAAATTAAAAACATAATTTAATGGCAGAACAAAAAGTAAATGGTGAAGTAATAGCAGTTCTTCCCAATAAAGTTAAAATCAAAATAGATGACCTTAATGCTTTTAAAGGCGCCGAACAGCTTAAAGTCGGGTCATACATTCAAATAGCAGATAATGATAACTCTGACATTAAGTTGATAGCAATTATAGAGAGTTTCCTCATTGAAGTTACAGAAGGTGGAGGGAGAAAGTACTTAATTGAAGCTAATCCTTTAGGAACCATTGAAGATGGTGTTTTCAGACGAGGTGGTGATTCAATCGCTTTACCACCAAAAGAGGCTACCACAGCTTCAAAAGAAGATATCAAAGCAATTTATTCTAGCGGAAGCAATGAAAGTAATTATGAGAGATTTTGCTTTGCTCAGCTTTCACATTCATCAAAAGAAAGAATAGATGTTCCTGTTAATGGAAATAGGTTTTTTAATAAACACTTTGCAATTGTAGGTTCAACTGGATCAGGTAAATCACATACCACGGCAAAAGTTTTACAAAACGCTACTCAAGAAAGAAAATCGGATTTTCAAGGATTAAATAATTCTCACATAATAATTTTTGACATCCATTCGGAGTATAACTCTGCATTCCCAGAATCAAATAGCATAACTATCAATGACTTAATTCTGCCCTATTGGTTACTTAACGGAGATGAGTTAGAGGAGCTATTCTTAGAGTCAGGTGATAATAACAATTATAATCAATCATCACTCCTACGGACGCTCATTACAGAGAATAAAATATATAAAAACCCCTCTGAATCCAAAGTGTACTTCGACAGTCCCCTTAAATTTGATATTGATGAAATATTAAATTGTTTTCAAAATTTAAGAAAAGAAACAAAGCATACTGAAAACGATTTAGATATTCAATTTTCAGACGGGGGTAAAATATTTAGATCAGACTCAGAAAAATATCAACATTACTTTAAAAAGACTTACGAGTTTGCTTCTCCAAGACGAGCAAGTAAAGACGCTGGTCATGGAATTTCAAAAGGAGCTTATAGTGATGGGTCAATAGATAAATTTGTTTCCAGATTAAATACTAAAGTGGATTCTCAAAGATTGAGACAATTCCTTTTTGGAGATAAAAGTAAAAATATAAGTTTTGAAGAAACTTTGAGACAATTCTTAGGATATGGCTATGATCATGAAAATAGAAAAAATGCTAAGTCAAATGTTACTATAGTAGATTTAAGTGGCGTTCCTTTTGAAGTTCTCAGTATTACGGTTTCATTAATATCACGTTTATTATTTGATTATTCATACTATTACAAAAAACAAGTTGGTGACAATGATATGCCTTTACTCTTAGTATATGAGGAAGCACATAAATATGTACCAAAAAGTGATTTAGCGCGGTTTAAATCCTCAAGATCTTCAATCGAACGAATAGCAAAGGAAGGTAGAAAATATGGAATATCATTAGCTATAATAAGTCAACGACCTTCAGAACTTTCCGAAACAATATTTTCACAATGCAATAATTTTATTGCAATGAGGTTGACAAACCCTGATGATCAAAATTATGTAAAAAGACTTTTGCCTGATTCCTTAGGATCGGTAACTGACATTCTACCTTCTTTACAATCTGGCGAAGCGCTATTAATAGGTGAAGCAACGGTTATGCCGTCTATAATTCTTATAGATAGATGTGATAATGAACCATCTTCAAACGATATACCATATTTGGAAAAATGGAAGGAAGAATGGTTTGAAAAAGTGGACTTTAAAGGAATCACAAAATCATGGAAAGATTAAAAAAACGAATGCACAAGGATGTGTATAATGCATAGCATCCTGCGGGACGCAACGACACCATACACGGAACGTTAGCGTGGAAACCCTACAAATTTTGAGAAAAATAATAGAAGCATATTTAGCTAAGCTTTTTGAGTATAATAAGAAAAGCGCCCAATATATGGAGGATTTTAAAGCTAATCCTCATTTTAGAACTAGGGAAGAAATAGAGAGAGAAGGTCCAAAATCTAATAGGGTGGTCATTCCAGAACTGAAAACAGGAGAAATAAGTGTGTGTACAAGTCCAGATTTGGGAAATCAGATGCCTCTGGTTTTAGAAAAGTGGTATGTAAAAGTTGGCGATAAGGTAAATTCTGGTGATGTGTTATGTGAGTTAGGGAATGAAGCCGTTACCATAGAATTTGAAAGTTTCTATAATGGTAAAGTAATCTGGATTTGTGAACTTAAAAAGGGCTTGGTTCCAGGAGATGAGCTATGTAAATTAGAAGGTATTTAATATTCTCCACTATCCCACTATCCCACTATCCCACTATCCCACTATCCCACTATCCCACTATCCCACTATCCCCACCAAAAAGTACACAACATTCGAAAATGTGTGTAAGTCCTAACGGCTTCTTCGCATATACCTTTGTCCTATTCTTATAGACATTAAAAAATAGGCGATATGAGTACAACACAATTTGGTAAAAAAGGGTGGACCCCAGATAGAATCAAAAGCCTTAAAGGCAAAACATTCATAATTACCGGGACAACCAGTGGTACTGGTTTTGAGGCGGCAAGAATACTGTTGAAAAAAGGGGCTAAAGTGGTCATGCTAAACCGTAACCCCAAAAAGGTTGCCGATACGTTGTCAACCTTAAAACAGGAACTTGGCAATGCCATACCGGTAAGCAATATAGAAATGGACTTGGCATCATTGGCATCGGTAAGGAAAGCTGCAGGTGAAATACTGAAAACTGTACCACAAATAGATGCCCTAATGTGCAATGCCGCCATTGCGCAAGTACCCAAACAAACATTTACGGAAGATGGTTTTGAAAGTCAGTTAGGGGTAAACCATTACGGTAATTTCTTATTACAGGCTTTGCTGTACCCACGTATAGAAGAATCAAAAGGGCGAATAGTGACCGTGGGCAGTATGGGCTACAATTTGGGCATAAAGACCATACAGTTCAATGATATGAACTGGGATAAGAACTACAGCCCAAACGGCGTGTACAGTCAAAGTAAATTGGCGCAGATCATGACCGTTTATGAATTGCAAGATAGACTTAAGGCGGTGGGCAAAACAGGTGTAAAGTCATACGCATGCCACCCGGGTGCCTCTTCAACATCATTGATTAAGACCAGCGGTAGCTTGTTGACAAGATTTATTTGGCAGATTATGAAATTAACGCCCATGGTACAATCTGCAGAGAAAGGGGCATACCCAGAAATCATGTGTGCCACCGAGCCAGATTTGGACCAATCAGGTTTCTACGGACCAACAGGTAAAAATTATTGGACAGGTCCCGTAGGTGAGTGCAAGCTTGAGCAACATGCCAAGGACAAACCCGTCATGGAAAAACTGTGGGAAGTTTCAGAAGAAGCCGTTGGTTATGAATGGAACGTGTAGTAGTTAACTAATAATGAAATAGGAATAAAATGAAGAGGATAAAAAACATTGGTGTCGTAGTAATGCTTTTAGCATCATTACACGTTTTTTCACAAGAAAGAAACTGGAAAACCGAAACCGCTAAAGACGGTAAAACGGTAGTAAAATACGAATTGGTAAAGGAAGAAGAAGGAACGCATTTTTATTACGTTGCCCAGACCACTGCCAACATAAGTTTAGAAGCGCTAGATGCCTATTTTTCAAATACGGCCAACCATAAAAATTTCTTGGAGAGAACCCCGGTAACCCAAGAGATAGAAAAAGTGTCGGAAAATGCATGGTTGGCCTACTATTATTTTGATGCTCCTTGGCCCATGGCAGATAGTGATATTGTGATAAAAATCAATAGGGTAAAGCAAGAGGATAAACTTGTTTTTACGGCCATAGCTGCTGCAAATGATTACAAGAAGGAAGATGTAAAAAGAATGACGGACTATAAAGTTGTTTATGAATTTGAAAAGGTAGACAATACAAGTACTAAAATCACCTATAATGCAGATTATGTTCCGGTGGGTTCGGTTCCTAATTTCTTGGCAAAAACATGGTTTCCAGAAGGTCCGGCAAAAATTGTAAATAATATAGGGTCTAGGAAATAGACAAAAACAATAGATTAAATTTTAATTTAGTAGAATAGAGCAATTAAATCATAGAGACATGGATATATTAAAAGCGGCAACAGATTGGGCAAAGGCAGAACTATTTTCAACTCCGTTCTTCATGCTCTTCGGTCTGGCTTTTTTAGTGGCAAGCTTGGGGTTTTGGCAATTGGGTAAAACAGATATCGCCAGAGCGTATATAATTCCTACATTGGTAGCGGGCAGTTTACTTTTAATCATTGGTGTTGGGTTGTTTTTTACCAATAAATCAAGAATTCCCCAATTTGAAAAAGCCTATCAAACAGATGCACTGGCGTTTGTAGCATCAGAATTGGAACGCGCCGAAGCTACCTTAAAAGAATACGATACTATTGTCTTTAAGGCGATACCCATTATAATCATAGCTTGTGCCATAGTACTGTTGTTTGTAAGCACACCGGTTTGGAGAGCAAGTATGATTACCGCTATAGCTATGTTGGTCGCTATCCTGTTGGTAGATGGTACCGCTCATGCCAGAATAGATGGGTATAATAAAAAATTACAATTGGCAGCTAAAGAAATGAACAAGTAGTATGCAGCATTTTAAAACATTATCGTCCTATATAGCGTATTTGGAACTACCTGGTCCGGAACATCCTATGTTGAGTGTATTTTCGGCAACGGGAGATGGTTTTTTACCTTGCCCCAAGGAAAGTTCGCCACCCATTACCAATGATTGTTATACTATTAGTTTTAAGAAGTTTGTACAAGGTAATTTAAACTATGGCCGTACAACATACGATTTCAATAACGGAGCGCTATTTTTTATTGCACCAAGGCAAGTGTTGCAATGGAACGAGGCAGCGGTATTTGAACAAAAAGGGTTTTCGATCAGCTTTCACGAGGACTTTTTAAAAGGGACAGAGTTGGCGCATCAGATCAAAAAATATGGTTTCTTTTCGTATTCGGTCAATGAGGCATTGCACCTTTCACCAAAGGAAGAAAAGCAGATAGAGTCCATTGTCGAGAATATTGAAATTGAATATCAAAACAATCAAGACGAGTTCAGTAAGGACATTATTATATCTCAATTGAGCACCCTGTTGAAATACGCCAATCGATTTTATGAGCGTCAATTTTTAAACAGAAAAGAACTTTCTACGAGTTTGTTAGAACAGTTTAATACGCAGTTGTTGGAGTACGTAGAATCTGGTCAGCTACAGGAAAATGGTATACCTAGCATAGAACAGATTGCCGATAAAATGGCAATTTCGCAACGTTATCTAAGCGATACCTTAAAAAAGGAGACCGGTAAGACCACCACGGAACATTTGCAGTTGTTGTTAATAGATGAAGCAAAGAATATGTTATTGCATCCCAGTAAAAGTATTGCTGAGGTTGCGTATGAGTTAGGTTTTGAATATCCGCATTATTTCTCAAGGTTGTTCAAAAAGAAAGAAGGTATTAGTCCAACGGCTTATCGTGAAAAGTTTAGTGTGAATTAGATACTTCCATTACTATTAAAGGGAAAAGACTACAAAGCCCTAGTTACATCTGTAATGAGGGCTTTGTAATTGATTTATGTTTAACAAGATGATGTTTTATTCTTTCACCAATTCCTTGCTCAATTCCTCTAAAGAAACTCCTTTGGTTTCCGGCATTTTGGTCATTGCCCAAATAAGTTGCAATACCATCATTGCACAGAAGAAGTAGTAAATATACCAAACATGGTCTTTAAGAACACCTTGGGTAGCATCTAGGAAAAAGGGAGTGATCAATGTAATGATCGCGGCAAATACCCAATGTACACTAACACCCCAAGACTGCCCGTAAGCACGAACACTGTTAGGGAATATTTCTGATATAAAGACCCAAATTACCGCACCTTGCCCAATGGCATGAGAGGCAACAAAAGTACAGATGAAAGTAAGTGTAAGGGTAGATCCCAAATCCATTTGAAAACAGAGACCCACCATAACCAAACTAATAATGTAGCCTATAGAACCAATAATAATCAGTTGTCGTCTTCCTAGTTTATCCAACAAGCGAATTCCAATAAAGGTGAATACAAGATTTACGATACCAATGGCGATCGAGTTGAAAAGAGACTCTTTACCGCCTAACCCGGCTTGCTCTAAAATTTCAGGGGCATAATACAGTACAAAGTTGATACCTGATAATTGATTAAAGAATGCTATAAAGAAAGCGAGCCAAAGTACTTTTGAGTATTTCTTTTGAAAAAGGCTTTCACTTTTGGTGCTGTGCTGTACATCGGTCTTAATCTCTGCCAATTGTAGCGCGGCCTTTTCTTTAGAGTGTATGATCTCTAATATTTTTAAGGCACCTGCATCATCCTTTTTGTGTAAAGCCAACCAACGCGGGCTTTCAGGTACGGTAAATACCATTGCGGTGTAAATGAAAGCGGGTATGGCTTCTACACCAAGCATCCAACGCCAATCATTTGAACCATCAAAACCTTTTAATAACCAGTTAGATACAAAGGCGATCAAAATACCGAATACCAACCAAAATTGGTAAAGTCCGCCAAGCTTTCCACGATTCTCCTTAGATGTAATTTCAGAAATGTAAATAGGAGCGGCAACCGAAGAAATACCGACACCTACACCACCAATGAAACGAAATAGGGAAAATGAATATGGATCTTGCGCCAAGGCAGAGCCAAGTGCGGAGACCAGAAACAGAATACCTACCCATAACAGCGTTTTCTTACGCCCTAGGTTTTTGGTGGGAATGCCACCAAAAAGAGAGCCTACTACGGTACCCCAGAGTGCCATACTCATGATAAAGGTGCCGTGAAATAAAGGTGATGTGTTCCAAATTTGTTTAATAGGTTCATTTGCGCCGCTGATGACAACGGTATCAAAACCAAATAAAAATCCTGCGAGGGCCACGGTAATGGACCATACGATAATTCTGTTCATTGTTGAGTGTTAAGTTGTACTTAAATATAACGAATGAAAACCGTTAATTCTTAATCTTTACGAACAAGAAAAAAATATAAGATTTGGTAACTTGTGGTCATCTAAAAATGAAACAATGAAAGATTTAAAAAATAAAGTAGCTTATATAACAGGAGGCACTAAGGGAATAGGCTTTGCCGTAGCACAAACATTATTGGGTCAAGGCATGAAAGTGGCCATTAGCGGTAGGTCTCAAGAAAGCGTAGATCAGGCGTTAAAAGATTTTAATAACGATAATGTTTTAGGAATTGTATCTAATGTCGCTAAACTTTCAGACGAAGAAAATGCCGTAGCAAAAATAACGGATAAATGGGGTCAAGTAGATGTTGTTCTTGCAAATGCCGGTGTTGGTAATTTTGCACCCATAGATGAAATGACCGAAGAACAATGGCACCAAATGATAGATGTAAACCTTAGTGGTGTTTTTCATACCCTAAAAGCATCTGTAGCGTCCCTGAAGAAAACAGAAGGATATTATATTACCCTAGCAAGTTTGGCAGGTACCAATTTCTTTGCTCAAGGTGCCGGGTATAATGCATCAAAATTTGGTGTGGTAGGCTTTACACAAGCGGCAATGCTAGATCTTAGACAGTACGGTATAAAAGTATCTACCATAATGCCGGGTTCTGTGGCAACACATTTTAACCATAATGAGCCAGGTGATAAAGATGCATGGAAAATACAGCCAGAGGACATTGGCGAATTGGTGTTAGATTTATTGCAGATGAACGAAAGAACCTTACCTAGTAAAATAGAGGTAAGGCCAACAAGACCGGACAAGAAATAAGTTTAGACTTCTTTTTCAGAAAAAGGAATGTCGGCATTACAGATTTCTGTAATTAACTGACCAAGTAGCTGCTCGAAATCAGAAATGACCTCATTTGTAATAAGGTGATTTTTGGGTCCTCGGGCAGTTTCTTTTTGTGCGAACAACAACGTACCATCGGCAAAATTCTTCAAAGAGATAATACCTGCTTGAATGGTTAAGTTATCTGCAGGATGCATTTTAAAAAACATTAATCCGTAGCAAAGCAATTGAAAAGCCTTGCTAAACTGATATTCTTCAGTAAGTACGTCCCAATCCATTAATTCAACATTTCGTCGTTCTACCTTACCTGTTTTGTAATCTATGATACGGGTAACGCCATCAAATTCATCAACACGGTCTAATTTTCCTTTTAAGGTGATGGGGAAGTCCAAACCGACAATTTCCAGGGGTACTGATAGTGACTGTTCCAGTGCAATTATTTTAATGCTATGGTCTTTAATAGCGGCTATTTCTGCATCTATAAATGTTTGAATGTACTTAAGGATGACATGAAAAGAAATATAGTTTTTACCAGAACTGATGTTCCCTTCCTTGTACGTTTTTTCAAAGTTACGGGCTACCGAGGTAGTTACATTTTTACGGATATCGTTTAGAGACTCTTTGGTAAGGGTTGTGCCAATTAAAGGTGTATATAACTCTTCTAAGCTATCATGTACAATAGTACCAAAAGTATTGGGGGCAAGGGTTTCTTCAACCTGCATGACCTCATTGATATTCAATAGATTCTGCTTATAGAAATCAATTGGGTTTCTAATGTAGTTGCTCAAAGAGCTTGGTGAAAATCCTTTAGCGGCTTTTTCATGAATAAGTTGTGTAAGCGTAGTTGTCTTTGCTATCTGCTCAATTTCTTTGGCAATAGGTTGTATGGTAGGTGTGGCTATGACTTCTTTGATATCGCTTCTGTTATCATCCGTTAGTAATTGGGTGATCAACCTACTACGTTCTCCACCTTCTAAAGCATCTGGCTCAGTATTATATAAGATGTATACGTTTTTGGCACGCTGTAATAATCGATAAAAGTGATAGGTGTACACCGCATCTTTTTCTTTGTAAGTGGGTAATCCGTTTTTCGTCTTTAAGTCGAACGGAATAAAGGAATTATTGGATTTTCCAGACGGCAGCACACCTTCGTTTACTGACGTGATGATAATGGTCTCAAAATCCAACAACCTACTTTCTAGCATTCCCATAATCTGTATGCCTTCTATAGGGTTTCCTTGAAAATCTAAGGTTTCTGAGCTTAACAACTGTTTAAAAAGGTGTTTTAAACTTTTTAAATTGTTTATGTAGGTAAAATTGTTGCAAAGATCCTTGAGCTGATTGAACAAGGTATAGAATTTATATAACTGCTCTAACAATAATGAATTCTGTTTTACCGCCTCTATGCTTCTCATAGAAGTGATTAAGGCTAGAAAGTTTTCTAAAAGTTTATTGGGATCGTTGCTGATCTCTTCAAACAATAAAGAAACAGTGGCATGCTCCGGTAAAAGCGCATTTATTTGTCCATGGTTGATATAGGTCCAATTATTCAACTTTATTTTTGAAATTAACTGGTGGGTTGAAACCTCATTTGCATCGAATAATATGACAGAATATGAATGCGTCAAAAGATTCAATAGGTGTTTATAGAACCAGCCACGATCTGTTTTTTGTTCATGAAATTCTATGAGGTTTATAAAAAAACTTGCTAGGGTAGTAGATTCTAGCTTTTGACCCATGGTAATATTCGTTGCCGGAATATGATCCGGTATAGAATTTAATAGGGGGTTTAATAATTCTTCATTACCGAGAACAATGGCGGAGTTTTGCAATGTTTCTGGTGCGTTACCTTGAATGTGATTTAAAATATCACCTACGTAATTCACCTGGGATACATTTTTGGGTACACCAATAATTTCTATGTGCTTATCAGTATTGTAGTAATTGGTTAGACCGGCAAGGGGTTTGTCTTTTAGAACATTCCATGTTTTTTGATACTGGCGTATAAAGTATCCGGCATCATGAATATTGTCTTTTAGAAAATAAGGATCAATATCCCAATAGATAGCTGCATCTGTTTTTTCAAGAATGGTTTGTATAAGAATACTTTCAGCAGTGTTCAAGGCATTAAAGCCAAGAAAAATATGTTTCTTGCTGTTGGATTCAAGATAACCAGAAAGTTGGGATACCGATGTTTTGTATATAAGACCTTGATGACCTAAACCTTTTTGTATGAGGTTATTATTGAATTTGGTATAGATTTCTTCAAGGTGGCGCCAAAAATGAAGGTAATTTTCGATCATTTCAGATTTGTCGCTGTTCAATGACCAATGATTTACCTCTTGTATAGCGGCAACATTTTGATACAGACCAGTGGCATCTACTAAGTAGCGATCCACTTCATTAAAATCTTGTAATAGTATTTGTCCCCATTTCAAAAAAGAATCAAAAGATTCTTTTTCATAGTCACCAACGCTCAAGTAAGCATTATATAGTTCAAATAACTGGGTAGTAGTATTGGCGGTTACCAGGTTGGATACTTTTTCAATGAAGTCTTCAATACTGTAGATTTCAGGAGCAAGTATGGTTTTGGTCAATGATTTGGATAGTGCTTTCTTAAGAAAGACACCAGCCCGTTTACTGGGTAGGATAAAAATGGTATTGGCAATGTTGGAATTGTGTTTTAAAACATCCTGTACTACATCTTGTATAAAGCTCTGCATGATGTAAAAATAAAAAAGCTCCGCAATATTGCGGAGCTTTTATTTTATTAAAACACTTAGGTATGTTTTTTACTTATTTTACTAAGTTGATTTCTACCCTTCTGTTTTGAGTTCTACCAGCTCTAGTGTTGTTTGTTGCGATAGGCTTAGACTCACCGTAACCAACTGCAGATAATCTGAACTCTTCTATTCCTTTGTCAACTAAGAATTCTTTTACAGAAAGAGCTCTTGACTCAGAAAGACTTTGGTTTAATTTTTCGCTACCTACGCTATCAGTGTGACCTTCAACAGTAAATTTAGCGTTAGGGTATTCTTTAAGGATAGTGATAATGTCAACCATTACTGAAGTAGACTCAGCTTTGATAGAAGATTTACCAGTATCAAATAAGATAGTTCTAGCGTAATCGTTCAATTGCTTTTGAACTTCTTCAGTTACTTCAGGACAACCAGCGTTAGCTACAGTACCAGCAACTTCAGGACATTGATCGTCTTTGTCTAATACACCGTCACCGTCAGTATCAGGCCATGGGCAACCTTTGTTCTCAGCAGGACCTGCTTCAGAAGGACAAGCATCATCTTTATCAGCAACACCGTCACCGTCAGCATCTGGACAACCAGCTAAAGCAGCAACACCAGCTTCGTTAGGACAAGCGTCATCTTTGTCAGCAACACCGTCACCATCAGCATCAGGACATCCGTTCATTTCTTTAGAACCAGCTTCGTTAGGACAAGCATCTTTGCTGTCTTCTATACCGTCACCGTCAGAATCTGGACAACCGTTGAATGCTTCAAGACCAGCAACTTCTGGACAAGCATCATCTTTATCGTAGATACCGTCACCGTCAGTGTCAGTACCACCAAACTTAACTGAGATACCAGCTAAATGTTGGAAATGAGGAGCTAAGTAATCTTCGAAAGCATGCTTATAAGAAGATTGTAAAGTAAGACCTAAGTTCTCAGAGAACCAGATGTTAAGACCAACACCACCGTTTGCAGTACCAGCACCGATTTCATCGATCCAAGTATAACCACCACCTATTTCGATGAATGGGTCAAGAACAGTTTGTCTTTTTATGATATCATATTTAATTGTACCATCTATAGCGTAGTGAGATAGATCGTCAACACTAACGTCACCTAATTTGCTAATTTTGTTAAGAGAACCTCTAGCTCCAACAGAGAAACCATCTCCTATAGATTTAGATACTCCTACATAAGAAATAGAAGGTAAGATATTCCAGTGATCGTTTGCATTGAAGAATTCATTACCGAAAGAACTTACATCCGAAGTTGGATATACGTCAATGGCATTAACCCCAAATTGCACTTGCCAAGGGTTATTCTCGTCTTGCGCTTGTATGTTGTTGATACCTACAACAAGTAGTACAACAACCAATAATTTGCTAAGATGTTTCATGTTCAAATTTTTAAGTTTAAGTGTTTATTAGCTGCAAATGTAACTTGTTAAATATTATTAACAAAATCAATTTCCTATTTTTTTTAATGCATTTAATAGATTAAATGGTGCATTTAAACGATTTTTAATTCCTTGCCTACCTCTGTGAATGCGGTAATGGCAGCGTCTAAATGCTCTTTTGAATGCGCGGCCGAAAGTTGTACCCTAATACGAGCTTTGTCTTTTGGAACAACAGGGTAGAAAAACCCGATAACATAAATGCCTTTTTCCAAAAGCTTATTTGCCATTTCTTGAGATAGTTTGGCATCATATAACATTACCGGTACAATGGCAGAATCGCCATCAACAATGTCGAAACCTGCCGCTATCATGCCTTTTTTGAAGTGTGCAGTATTTTCTTGCAACTTATCTCTTAAAGAAGTGTCGTTCTCCAACATATCAAATACCTTTATAGAGGCACCTACAATGGCCGGTGCCAAGGAGTTTGAAAATAGGTAAGGTCTAGAGCGTTGTCTCAATAAAGTAATGATTTCCTTTTTTCCTGTAGTATAACCGCCCATGGCACCACCTAGGGCTTTGCCCAGCGTTCCGGTTATAATATCAATTCTACCCATTACCCCTTTTTCTTCTAAGGTACCTCTTCCTTTTTCGCCTATAAAACCGGCTGCATGGCATTCGTCTATCATCACCAGGGCATCGTACTTATCGGCTAGATCACATATTTGGTCCAGCGGGGCAACAATGCCATCCATGGAGAATACACCGTCCGTAACAATGATCTTAAAACGTGCCCCGTCCTCGTTTGCCTTAATAAGTTGTGCTTCTAGATCTGCCATATCACTATTGGCATATCTATAACGTTTTGCCTTACATAAACGAACACCATCTATGATTGAGGCATGGTTCAATGAATCTGATATGATAGCATCTTCTGCGGTAAGCAAAGGTTCAAATACGCCACCGTTGGCATCAAATGCAGCAGCATATAAAATAGTGTCTTCGGTACCATAGAAATGAGCTATTTTTTGCTCCAGTTCTTTATGGATGTCTTGTGTGCCACAAATGAACCTTACAGATGACATACCAAAGCCATGGGTATCCATAGCGTCTTTTGCCGCTTGTATAACCTCTGGATGTGATGATAACCCTAAATAATTATTGGCGCAAAAATTAATGACCTCTTGCCCGGTATTTATTTTAATGACGGCATCTTGTGGAGAAACAATAATTCTTTCCTCTTTAAAAAGTCCGTCCTTTTTAATCGTTTCAATTTCTTGCTGTAAATGTTCTTTGATTTTTCCGTACATATTCCTTCTATATATAATCTAGTTCTATTTCAGTATTAATATACACAATGATTTTGTGATCAATGGTGTAGCCCATATTTGAAAAACTTTGGGCATAGGCGTTCACCTGTTGGTGATAGTGCTTATTGCGTTCACCGGTTTTATAATCTATAATGGTTGCATGGTTATCTTTAAGCACGACCCTATCTGGTCTTTGGGTAGAACCGTCTGCCATTAAAAGATCTCTTTCGTTCAGCACCTCAAAATCTTGACTGTAAAATTGCGATAAATCTTTATGATAGATGACCTTTTTTACAACTTCCTTTATCTCATTGACTTCTTGTTCCTTGATCAGACCTTTTTGTAATGCCAGTTGCATGGCTCTTTCCAGGTCTTTTGCGGTATGGATGGCACCCAGTATAAAATGTATAACATTACCTTGATTAATGGCAATATCTAAACCTTCATCCCAAAGGGTTCCTGCCAGGGCCAGTATTTTAAAATCTGCCCTGTCTTTATTGGTATATATATAAGGTATGGTCAGAGGATCGTTATCCATTTCTTTTTTGGCTTGGTTAAGTGGGAACTCACCAAAATGGTAATCTAATTTATCTTGTTGGTACGCACCAATGCTTTTTAGGAAATGAATGAAAAGCCCAGAGTAGTAATTGGTATTGTGTTCCCCTTTCTTATCAAGTTTGTTTTCGCTAATTATGAAAAGTGCTTTTACGGCTCTGGTTAAAACAACATATAAAAGGTTGAACGCATCTAACTGTAATTTTTGGTGATCAAGGGAATACAACAAGGCTTCGGTTTCTCCGTATTCTTGAACTTCCTGTTTCTTATTGATCAGTATTTCAGAAAAGCCAAGAAACTCATCTTTATCAACCGGCAGCCATAATTTAGGGTCTATTTCTTCAAATATGTTTGAATTTGCATAGGGGAAAATGACCACTGGAAACTCCAGACCTTTAGATTTGTGAATGGTCATTATCTGCACAGATTCAATATTTTCCGGTGTGCTAATGCTTGCCGAATGTCCTTTTTTGTCCCAGTAATCTAAAAAAGACTGCATATCTGAGCCAAATTTTTGCTCTACATCAAAAACAAGATCCATAAAAGCAGTCAAGTGAGCATCTGAAGTAGGTATAAGGTCAAAGGTTTTGATGGCATATGACAATCCATCATAAACAGATGTTTGTCTTAATCTAGAAGAATCAAAGCCGTAAACGTTTAGGAAATGGTTGTTTAGATTATCTAAGTTCTCATAAATATAAGCGTGTTTGTCAGCTTTGTTTTCAGAAAGGAAATGAAGTAATTCATATTGAATTTCCAATTCCGAGGGTTGTACCAAGTGCCTAATTAGCTGTACAAGAAAAATAACCTTTTTGCTCTCGCTCAACAATAAAGAGTCTGAGGAAACTACCGGTATATTATGCTGCATCAACTGATCTGCAAGCAATAGACCGTGTTTCTTTTTTCTGATAATAATGCAGATGTCACTATAGGTATAACCTTGTGCTAGACATTTTTGAATGGTCGCTAAAGTGGTTTCGGCATAAAGCTCATCGTCATCATCTTCCAAAAGAGATATATGAACATAGCCACCTTCTTTATGGTTGATTTCCTGTTGGTTGCCTATTTTAAAAAATTCTTGATAAACCTCATTTTCCAAAAAAGGACTCACACTTTGAAAGAAGTTGTTGTTGAAGTTAATGACTTCCGCGTAACTTCTATAATTCTTTGGTAACGTAACCAAATCAGATGGTACGGTAAAAGGATGTGTTTTATGGGTCGCCAATTCTAAAAATTGTTCGGCCTTACCGCCACGCCATCTGTAGATGGCTTGCTTGGGATCACCCACAAGAAATAGAGAACCCGTATTGCCTAACTCATCTTGACCTTCCATGGCATTCCCTATAAGAGGTATAAGGTTTTCCCATTGCATTTGCGAGGTATCTTGAAATTCATCAATAAAATAATGGCGGTATTTTTCTCCTAAGCGCTCATAAATAAAAGGGGCAGGTTGATCCTTTACTTCCTTTGCAATTAATGTGTTAAATTCAGATATGGATAACTGATCTTTTTCTTCTTGAATGATTTTTAGTTCTTTTTGAATAGCGTTCAAGAGCGCAAAAGGAACAATGTTTCTGTTAATGTTGGCAAACAGCCCTCTTTTGTAAATAAGTTGCTTTATAGTTTGATAATAAACTAAAAGTTGAGGAGCTAAATCAATAGGGGCATTTTTTACCGTGGCTTTTAGAATTTTACCTTCAATTAAATTGTTTTCTAGTTTATTGTTGTAAAGTTGAGTTGGTGAATAGTTGCCGGCAATTATTTTTTTAAAATGATTGGGTAAGGTTTCCCTTGGAAAATCTTTAAAATCCAATCCGGCATTGGTAATGAGTTCAAGACAAGCTGTTGCAAGTTCCTCAACTTTTTTTTCAATATCCTTAGTTTGTTTTTTAAGGTGATTTTGAAGTTTTAAAAAATCACCTAACTCAATAGCATTTAAGCTCTTTAAATGTGCAGCATTGTTTTCGTCGAAAATTAATTTTCCGATTTTTAAAAGATCAAAACCAATGTCCCAACTTCTATCGTCCTCTATTTTTTCTAGTGCAAAATCTAAAAGAACCTTGGTAAATTCAGGATCTTCACCAGCTTTGCCTATGACGCGCTCTACGGCTTCTTGTAAAAGCAGATCCACATCTAGAACCACTTCAAAATTTTGAGGGATCTTTAAATCCTTGGCGAATGTTCTAATAAGCCTATGGGTAAACTTATCTATGGTAGAAATATCAAAGAAGGCATAGTTGTGCAAAATTTGCTTTAAACGCAGTTTGCTCAAAGCGGGCAATTCTTCAAAAGTATAATCGGTCTCGTTCAGTATATCTTTGAACAATGGAGCTGCATGGTCCATAGAAGTCGTTTTTGAAAACTCAAAAAGACTGTTAAGAATACGATGTTTCATTTCATTTACCGCCTTATTGGTAAAAGTGATCGCTAATATTTTTCTGAAATTTTGAGGAGAAGCCAGTATAATCTTCAAGTACACCTTGGCAAGCGCATACGTTTTGCCTGATCCGGCAGAAGCATTATATATGGTAAACGGATTATTAGACACTGATTTTTACTGCAAATTAAGGATTACTGTACAGTTCTTAACAAATTATTACGTGAATATAAATGTTAAAATCCGTAACTTTGAAATACAATTAATATAAATCTAAAAACACATAAATTATGGCTTTTGAATTACCAAAATTGCCTTACGCTTATGACGCTCTTGAGCCTCATATTGATGCAAGGACGATGGAAATACATCATACAAAACATCATAACGGATATACAACTAAGTTAAATGCCGCTATTGAAGGTACAGATCTTGAAGGAAAATCTATTGAAGATATCTTAACAGGTTTGGATATGAGTAATGGTGCAGTTAGAAACAACGGAGGTGGTTTTTATAACCACTCATTATTCTGGACTATATTATCACCAAACGGTGGTGGTAAGCCTAGTGGAGAATTAGCATCTGCTATTGATAGTGCTTTTGGTTCTTTTGAAGAGTTTAAAAGCAAGTTTACTGCTGCTGCAGGTACTAGATTTGGTTCTGGTTGGGCATGGTTATGTGTTCATGAAGGTGGTAAAGTAGAAGTTTGTTCTACACCAAATCAAGACAATCCGTTAATGCCAGGAGTAGAATGTGGTGGGCAACCTATCTTAGGATTAGATGTATGGGAGCATGCATATTACCTAAATTATCAAAATAAGAGACCAGATTATATTGAAGCGTTTTTTAATATTATCAACTGGGATGAGGTATCTAAACTTTATGCTAGTAACAAATAAGGAAAGGTAAAGTAAATCCTAACTAACTTGTAGGAAACCACTTATGAAAATTTCATAGGTGGTTTTTTTGTTTTTAAAATAGAAAAGGGCGGAGAAGTCTCCACCCTTTTCGTCCCAAATCTTACCATAAACTTAACCTACTTATGCTATGGCGATACTAAATTACTGGTATTGAGTAAATAAAAAAAGGAATTTTAAGAAAAAAATTCACTTTTATTTATGTCGTGTTATATTTCTCTTAGTGAATTATGATAGATAACAGCCTGAAAGTAAACTAGGTTGCATTAAAATAAAAAGACGGAGCATAGCCCCGTCTTTTCCCCAAATCTTACCATGAACTTAACCTACTTATGCTATGGTTCTGTAAATATAAATGATGTTAGTGTGGTTGGGCAAGCTAATCGATGTACGTCGTAAACCTAGGTTGTACTACTATTTTAGATGAAAATGATACTTAGGTAACGAGAGCTTTGATGAAATAGGGTCAAAAATAAAAAGACGGAGCATTGCTCCGCCTTTTTCCCCAAATCTTACCATGAACTTAACCTACTTATGCTATGGTTCTGTAAATGTAATATGCTTAACTACAATTGAAAATAGTACTAGTTAAACGTACCGTTAAAACGTTAAAGGGGGCTTTGTGAAGAATTGGATTACAAAATAACAATCTGTAATCTGTATAAAATAAAAAAGGCGGAGAAGTCTCCACCTTTTTTGCCCCAAATCTTACCATGAACTTAACCTACTTATGCTATGGTAGCTTTAAAAGTAAACAGGGTTAAGTCAAAACGACTATTGAGTCGTTAAAATGCTATATTCGTCGATGAAATACATAAAAAGTGTGCATTTCATCGAATTATTATTTAATAAGCGCGTTCGTTGTTTCCTTCGTAGAAGTTGATGAACGCTCTATTTACAACTCTATTTCCACCAGGCGTTGGGTAGTTGCCGGTAAAATACCAATCACCTAAATTCTTAGGGCAAGCCTCATGTAAGCTAGATATTGTTTGGTATATTATGGAAACTTCTGCATTTATATCATCTGGACTCAATAGTTCTCCGATCTTTTTAGAAATTTCTTTTGCAGTGAATGGTGCATAGAAATCCTTTACATAGTTGATGACATCTTGATCGCGGCTCTCTACTTGTGTTAAGCATTTTTTGTAGATTTCCTCTACAATATGCATAGAGTTGTTATCCTCGTGCAACGCCAAGGCTGCTTTAAAGGCAATAAAATCTTCAAGCTTTGCCATATCTATACCATAACAATCTGGGTAGCGGATCTGTGGTGCAGATGATACAACTATTATTTTCTTTGGAGATAACCTGTCCAAAATTCTAAGAATACTCTTTTTCAAGGTAGTACCCCTTACAATACTATCATCTATAATAACAAGGTTGTCTCCTTTTTTTACAGAACCATAAGAAATGTCATATACATGTGCCACTAGGTCATCTCTACTGCTATCTTGCGTAATAAAGGTTCTTAGCTTGGCATCTTTAATAGCTACTTTTTCAATTCTTGGACGAACCTCTAGTATTTCATGAAGTTGCTCGCCGGTAATTGCAGGTCCTAATGCAAGTATTTGTTCTTCTTTTTTCTGGTTCAAATAGTTTTGAGCCTCTTTTACCATACCGTAAAAAGAAGTTTCTGCAGTATTCGGTATATAAGAGAAGACAGTGTTTTTGATATCTTCATTTATAGATTCCAATATCTGTGGAAATACCAATTTACCTAAAGCTTTACGTTCTTGGTAAATCTCCTTATCGCTACCTCTAGAAAAGTAAATACGTTCAAAAGAACATGCTTTACGTTCTTTAGGTTCCTGAATTTGGTGAATGGCGCTAGTACCGTTCTTTTTAATGATAATGGCGGCACCAGGGTCAAGTTCTTTTACCTCGTCATAAGGTACGTTGAATACCGTTTGTATAGCAGGTCTTTCTGAGGCAACTACAACAACTTCATCATCCCTATAGTAATAAGCCGGTCTTATACCACTGGGATCTCGTAGGACAAAAGCATCACCATGGCCTAACAAACCTGCCATGGCATAACCACCATCAAAATTCTTGGCGGCTCTTTTTAATATCTTGTACACCTTTAAACGTTCTGCAATAATAGGCGAAGCTTGTTGTTTGGTGTATCCTTCTTTTTTTATCTGCTTATATAGTTTAGCAACGGCATCATCAAGAAAATGACCTATTTTTTCCATTACCGTAACGGTATCTGCCATCTCTTTAGGATGCTGGCCAAGTTGAACCAGGTTGTCAAAAAGCTCATGAACATTGGTCATGTTAAAATTACCGGCAACAATTAAGTTACGGTGCATCCAGTTGTTCTGTCTTAAGAAAGGATGAACACTCTCAATGCTATTTTTGCCAAAGGTACCGTAACGCACATGACCTAAAAGGAGTTCACCTATATAAGGTATATTCTTTTTTTGCAAGGCAACATTATGCTCATACTCCGGATGCTCTTTCATCTCGGTATTGATACGATCATTTATTTGTGCAAAAATGTCCTGTATAGGCTGTTGTTGGCAAGAACGAACACGGCTCATGTAGCGTTCACCTGCCTTAACATCTAATTTAATGCTGGCAAAACCTGCACCGTCTTGACCACGGTTATGTTGTTTTTCCATCATTAAGTACATTTTATTTACACCATAAAATGCTGTTCCATACTTTTCCTTGTAATACTCTAAAGGTTTTAATAACCGTATTACAGAAATACCACACTCATGCTTAATTGCGTCACTCATTGTTTTTGGTATTAAAAAAACCCCAAAATATTTTGGGGCTAGGGGATTATTGTAATTCTATGTCAAACTGGGTCAATTTTTTAAACTGATGCAGTCTTTCTCTAATTTCTTTTCGGTCTAACTGTAACATTCTTTCCGCTCCAAATTTCTCTACACTAAAGGATGCCAGATTAGAACCGTGTATAATTGCCTTCTTCATATTCTCAAAAGAGCTATCTCCGCTTGCTGCCAAATAGCCTGAAAAACCACCGGCAAAGGTATCTCCGGCACCAGTAGGATCAAATACCTCTTCTAAAGGTAGCGCCGGTGCAAAAAAGATCTGGTCTTCATTGAACAAAAGTGCGCCATGCTCTCCTTTTTTGATTACTACATACTTAGGCCCCATGGTAAAAATCTTTTGCGCTGCCTTAACAAGTGAATATTCACCGGTTAATTGTCTTGCCTCTTCATCATTAATAGTTATTACATCTATATGTTTAATAACGTTCATTAAATCATCTAAAGCATTGTCCATCCAAAAATTCATGGTATCCAATACTATTAACTTTGGTCGCTTTTTCATCTGGTTGATTACACCCATTTGAACAATTGGGTGAAGATTACCAAGCATAACCACATCTGCATCATTATAACTTTCCGGTACAACAGGATTAAAGTCCTCTAAAGTATTTAACTCCGTTACTAAGGTGTCTCTGGTATTTAGGTCGTTGTGGTATTTTCCTTTCCAGTAAAAGGTTTTACCGCCTTCAACAATTTCCAAGGCAGAAATGTCAATACCGCGATCGGTTAAAAGGTCTAAATATTCTTTAGGCATGTCATCACCTACAATAGAAATGATAGCTGAATCAACATCAAATTGAGATGCCGCTAAGCCAATATAGGTAGCTGCGCCGCCCAATATTTTATCCGTTTTACCAAAAGGAGTTTCTATTGCATCAAAAGCGACAGTACCTACTATTAAAAGCTTGCCCATAAATGTGAAAAAATTTAAGCTGCAAATATACGATTTTGATAAGCTAATTAAAACGGTTTATGGAATACAAATTGTAATAGTTATCAAAGGCGAATTGTTGATATAAATTGCCATTTATTTCCTACCGAAATCTGCAGGAATTTCTCCCCAAGCTTTCGTTTCCCATTTGACGATAATGGTTTTGTATTCATTCTTGTTCAGCCAATCTACCGCTCTATCAATAAATTCAAAAAGTTTTTTGTTCTTTGCGTTAGGTGTAAGTTTGGTGTTGCACTTTTTTTTACGCACCCAGCTCATGGCCGTTCTGGAATCTGTATAAATGATACGGTCGCTATTATGTTTTTTTAGAAAAGCTAAACCATGGACAATGGCTAAAAATTCACCAATATTATTGGTTCCATTAGGAAAAGGACCTTGTTTAAATAATTTTTTACCAGTTTTGGTATCAACCCCTTGGTATTCCATAATACCGGGATTGCCGCTAGAAGCAGCATCAACAGAAATGGAATGATAATTTGGTAGCCCAATTCTTTCTAATTCTGCTTTGGATAAAGTAGGTGCAGTTTTTTTCTTTCCCTTGAAATCTGCGTAAGTGCCATTATATGCCTTTTTGGCTACCTCAAAAGACTCAAATGATTTGTATTCGGCACCGGCATGGCCGTCAATAGATTTTTTACATTCTTTCCATGTTTCATAAATACCCGGCTTTTTACCTTTCCAAACAACATAGAACTTTTTCTTTTTGCCCATTACTGCTTAGATAATAATTCGTCTATGACCTTTGGGAAAAATTCATATTCCAACAGATGTACTTTTGATGCGATTTCCTCGGGCGAATCTTTTGGGTTCACTACAGTTTTTACCTGTTGTATAATAGCGCCCTCATCATAATGTGCATTAACGTAATGAATGGTAATACCGGTTTCCGTCTCTTTAGCCTCTTTTACGGCATTATGAACATGCATACCGTACATGCCTTTACCGCCGTATTTTGGTAGTAGGGCAGGATGTATGTTTATAATTTTATTGGGGAAGGCATTGGTAATGGCTTCGGGTATTTTCCATAGAAAGCCGGCCAACACTATTAGGTCCGGTTCTAGTGATCGTAGCATATCTAGAATAAAATTACTCTTTGAAAACGCTTGCCTGTTAAAAAACAAGGCGTTGATTCCAAGTCTGTTACAGCGCTCAATGACTTTGGCATCGCTTTTGTTAGTAAGTACGCAGCATATAGTAACATCTTTGCGAAGCTTAAAATAATTGGCAATGTTTTCAACATTGGATCCGGAACCTGAGGCAAAAAGTATAATTTTCTTGGTTTTCAATAGAAAGGGTCTTTATAAGATAACGAACAATGAAATTAAGTTTGGCAAATAAAGCAAATTTAAAGCTTGTCAGAATTTAGAAAAAAACGATTAAATAGAATAGTTCTAATACCTCACTACTTTTCAATACCTTTTATCAACGTTACCGAAACAAAATATTAATACGGTAAAATTACAGCACATGTCTTTAATTTTATTAAATTACCATACATTTTAACGACAATTAGTGTAATTAAACCAAAGTTTTTTATTTTTGCCTTCAATTTAAATTTTTAAAACAAATATTATTATGTCAGACATTGCATCAAGAGTTAAAGCTATCATCGTTGATAAATTAGGAGTTGATGAGAACGAAGTGGTAACCGAGGCTAGCTTTACTAACGATTTAGGCGCAGATTCATTAGACACGGTAGAGTTGATAATGGAGTTCGAAAAAGAATTTGATATTCAAATTCCAGACGATCAAGCTGAGAATATCGCAACTGTTGGTCAAGCCATCAGCTATATAGAAGAAGCTAAGTAAAACATGTTTTCTTAAATAGAATTCAAATTATCCATGTGGTAAATGCTCCGCATGGATAATTTTTTTTAATTTACGCTTGGTTTAGATTTAAACAAATACAAAGTTAAATGCAGTTAAAGCGAGTTGTAGTTACAGGTTTGGGGGCACTTACCCCAATAGGTAATAATATTGAAGAGTATTGGGATGCTTTGGTAAACGGTAAAAGTGGATCAGCGCCCATTACTTATTACGATACAGAAAAATTCAAAGTAAAATTCGCTTGTGAGCTTAAGAATTACAAGACAGAAGATCACTTTGATAGAAAAGAAGGCCGTAAGCTGGATAGATTTGCGCAGTACGCACTTGTATCTTCAGATGAAGCTATACGTGATTCTAAATTAGATTTAGAGAAAATCGACAAATTTCGCGTAGGCGTTATTTGGGGAGCGGGTATTGGAGGTTTGGAAACTTTTCAGAACGAGGTAATGAATTTTGCCAATGGAGACGGTACACCAAGATTCAATCCGTTCTTTATTCCAAAAATGATCGCTGATATTGCCCCGGGGAACATATCCATTAAGCATGGTTTTATGGGACCTAATTACACTACCGTTTCCGCTTGTGCATCATCGGCAAATGCAATGATAGATGCCTTGAACTATATACGATTGGGTCATTGTGACGTCATTGTAACAGGAGGTAGTGAAGCGGCAGTAACTATTGCAGGTATGGGCGGTTTTGGCGCAATGCACGCATTATCAACAAGAAACGATAGTCCTGAAACAGCTTCAAGACCTTTTGATGCAACCAGGGATGGTTTTGTTCTAGGTGAAGGTGCAGGAGCCTTGGTTCTTGAAGAGTATGAGCATGCCGTTGCCAGAGGAGCAAAAATCTATGCAGAAGTTGCCGGTGGAGGTATGTCAAGTGATGCTTACCATATGACCGCGCCACATCCAGATGGTATAGGGGTGGTTAGGGTAATGGAAAATTGTCTAAGGGATGCAGGCTTGTCCATAGAAGATGTAGACGCTATAAACACTCACGGTACATCTACCCCTTTGGGAGATGTGGCAGAGTTAAAAGCGATTACTCAAGTATTTGGGGAGCATGCTAAAGACATAAACATTAACTCTACCAAGTCAATGACCGGTCATTTGTTAGGTGCTGCGGGTGCTATTGAAGCAATTGCTTCAATATTGGCCATGGAGCATGGTATGGTACCACCTACCATAAACCATACTACGGTAGATGAGAATATAGATCCTAGTTTAAACTTAACGTTGAACAAGGCACAAAAACGAGATGTTAAAGTTGCAATGAGCAATACATTTGGTTTTGGTGGGCATAATGCATGTGTAGTTTTTAAGAAAATTGATTAATTTTTTATATGCCTTTTCCCACGAACTTATTTAATTCCCATCCTAAAGAGGATGGGGATTTTTTTTGGGGAATTACCAAAATTTTAGGTTTCAAACCTAAAACCTTATCTATTTATAAAAAGGCCTTTCTTCATAGGTCAATGAACAAAAAGGATGATAAGGGTAATGCAATGAATTATGAGCGCCTAGAGTTTTTGGGAGATTCAATGCTAGGTACCATAATATCTAAACATTTATACAGCGAGGTACCTGCAGGGGATGAAGGCTACCTTACTAAAATGCGATCTAAAATAGTAAGTAGAGAGCATTTAAATGAGTTGGGTAAAGACTTGAAATTAATAGATTTTGTACAGAGTAGAATACCTAAATCCCATTTTGGACAGAACATACACGGCAATGTTTTTGAAGCATTGGTAGGTGCCATTTATTTAGATCGCGGTTATAAATACTGTGAAAAGTTCATTCAAAAAAGGGTGGTAGAACCTTACGTAGATATAGAACAGTTAGAAGGCCGGGTCATTAGTTATAAGAGTTTGGTGATCGAATGGTGTCAGAAACAAAAGAAGTCTTTTGATTTTGATGTTTATGAAGATACCGGAAATGATCCTTTAAAACATTTTGCCGTTAAACTCTCCATTGGGGGAGATGTAGTTGCAAAAGCAAGAGCCACCTCAAAGAAAAAAGCGGAAGAAAGAGCAGCTAAAAGGGCATTTTTTGCACTGCAGGATAAAATGGATAGCTGATCATTTTGCCAAAAGGTAAAATGCTAACATTTTAATAACTTTTAGAGTGTTTTTATCAATTTATGAAACTAGGCATTATAGCTTAGAAGTTCTATATTTACCCTTTTGTTGAGTTATGGCTGCAACTATTAAAATAAATGATGATTTTTACGATGAATCCTTTAGCCTTATAGCTTTACACACTACCTTAGAAGATTTTGCTTTGGCCTACGGTTTAAACCAAAGTATGAAGGCAAAATTTGTAAGGGCAAAAAAGAATTTTAATCTTGCTGAAAATAAATCGTTTCCAATCTTTGAATGGGAAGACGAGTATAATGATATGTACTGGGTGTTGATCGCCAACCATAGCAGTGAAAAAGAAAGCATTGTACATGACGATTTATTTAAGAACGAAACAACATTTAAGACGCCAAGGTTACTTCCTGAGTATAAAGATGTTGATTATCTTCTAAAGATTGAAACGGATAAGGATTTAGATATAAATTCTATTATTAAGAACATACAATCGTTGCCAAGAATTATGGCAGCGTATGAAATAAGTACAGAGAAACTAAAATCAAAGAACAATCTAATTTTTTAAATATGCCAACTGTAAAAAAGACGAAAATTGTAGCGACCCTGGGTCCTGCAACTAGCAAGAAAGAGGTGCTCAGGAGCATGATTGATGCTGGAGTAGATGTATTCAGGATAAACTTTTCACATGCTGATTATGAAGATGTTAAGGAGCGTGTAAATATGATACGTGAGTTAAATGCCGAAATGGAAACCAACACTTCTATTTTAGCGGATTTACAAGGCCCTAAATTGCGTGTAGGCGTAATGGCAGGTGACGTTGTAGTGAGCCCTGGTGATGAGATAACATTTGTAACAGGTGAGCCTTTTGAAGGTAGTGCAGAACGTGTTTACATGAATTACAAGGAGTTTCCTAGAGATGTTAAAGCTGGGGAGCGTATTTTATTGGATGACGGTAAATTAATGTTCGAGGTTGTAAAGACCAATGGTGAAGACGAAGTTTTGGCCAAAGTAATTCAAGGCGGACCTTTAAAATCCAAGAAAGGGGTAAACTTGCCCAATACCAATATTTCCTTACCTGCACTTACCAAAAAAGATATTAAGGATGCGGAATTTGCAATTTCATTGGAAGTAGATTGGATCGCACTTTCTTTTGTGAGATTCAGTCAAGACCTTATTGATCTTCAGAATATCATCAACAAACATTCTGATCATAAAATTCCGATTATTGCAAAAATAGAAAAGCCGGAAGCTGTTGAGAATATAGATAAGATCGTAGCATACTGTGACGGTTTAATGGTTGCTCGTGGAGATTTAGGTGTTGAAGTTCCTGCACAGGAGGTTCCATTAATTCAAAAGCAATTGGTGTTGCGTGCTAAAAAGGCCAGAATACCTGTAATTATAGCCACTCAAATGATGGAAACTATGATTACAAGTCTTACACCAACAAGAGCAGAGGTAAATGACGTTGCCAACTCGGTAATGGATGGTGCAGATGCGGTAATGTTATCTGGAGAAACATCGGTGGGTAATTACCCGGTACAGGTAATAGAAAAGATGTCTAGTATTTTAGAGAGCGTTGAAGGTTCAGATTTAATTCAGGTACCACAAAATCCACCACACATTCGTACTAAAAGATTTATCACAAAATCTATATGCTATCATGCAGCCTTAATGGCCAATGATATCAAGGCTAAAGCAATTTCTACATTGACCAATAGTGGATATACCGCTTTTCAGATTTCTGCATGGAGACCTAGTGCTTACATTTTAGTATTTACATCCAATAAGCGAATTTTAACGCAACTGAATCTATTGTGGGGTGTTAAAGCATTCTATTATGATAAATTCGTATCTACGGATGATACCATAGAAGATGTTAACCACATTGCTTTTAATAAAGGGCATTTACAGGTTGGAGATATGGTAATTAGTCTTGCGGCCATGCCTATTAAAGAAAAAGGAATGGTAAATACCTTAAGGGTTACTGAAATTGAATCCAAGGATATTTAATGAATCCATTTTCATAAAATAAAAGGACCGCTAACTAGCGGTCCTTTTTTTATGCTTTTTGTTTAAGTGTTAAGCAACTTCTTTTTCAAAGGCTATAAAATTAACCACCTTGCCATTATAGTCAAAAACGGGTTCTCCTTGTATTTTACAATTGTAGGTAGTACCGTCTTTTCTATAATTGACAACAGTAACTTCAAAAGGATTTTTTTCCTTTACTGCTTTTGAAACTATGTTTAATGTAGAATTAGAAGTCAAGTCACCTTGAAACATTTTAGGGTTCTTACCTACTATTTCATCAGGTCTATATTGGCTCATGTTCCACATGTTCTTTGTGGCAAAAACAATGTTTAGGTGAGTATCTGTTACAACAACAATGTTTTTCTCTGTTCTTAATTTTCTATCTAAAATGCTTGTATCAATATTCCAAGAATTAGTAGAAACTAAAGATAACAATGAGTTATAATCTTCATCAAGGTTTTTGATCTCCTCATAATTAGAAGCATAAAAATCCCATGAAAGAATAGGTAACATGGTGAATTTTAAGCTATTTCTAAACTTGATATGTGCATTATCATAATCTCTTAATTCCATCATCTTGTAAAGTTTAGATTAAAAAAATCTATATTTTTTCATGGTTTTTGGAAGTTAAAGCTATGAAAAATACTTGCTACGGGAATAACTTTAATAATGGTTTACTATAAATGTTTAAGTAATCTTTGATAATTGGGCAATAGATCTTTAAAAGGTTGAACAACCCATGGCCAAAATTTGTTGAAAATTGATGGTTTTATAGAAATCCCCAATAGTGTGTTATCACTTTTGGGGATTTATATGCTAAGTTTTAAACAAGAGTATTGCTAGTTCCACCCGCCACCAAGAGCTTGGTATACATTTATTTTTGCAAGTAACTGATCTTTTTTGGTTTCGATCAATTCCATTTTAGATTCCAATGCTTCACGTTGTGTCAACAATACTTCAATATATTCTATCCTTGCAGATTGAAACAGCCGTGTAGACAAATCGATCGAAGCGGTCAAAGCTTCTACTTGGTCCTCTTTCAGCATATAACTTTGCTTAAGATTTTCAATTTTAGAAAGGATATTTACAACTTCAATATAACCGCCTAATACAGCTTTTTCATATTCATAGACTGCCTGTATTTGTTTGGAATTTGCGGTATTGTAATCTGCTTTAATGGCATTTCTATTGATCAAAGGGCCTACAATATCTCCAACGGCGCTATAAATCAAAGATTCTGGGGTGTTTGTCAGGTATTTTGGTTTAAATGCCTGTAGCCCAACGCCAGCCTTCAATCCTATTGAAGGATAAAAATTTGCCCTAGCAACCTTTATATTCAATTTTGCCGCTTCCAGTTCAAATTCCGCTTGCCTAATATCCGGTCTATTTAAAAGCAACTGTGATGGTATACCGGCATCAATAGTATTTATTGCCGTTGCTATAAAATCATCGGAATTACGGGCAATATGCTGTGGTTGTCTACCTACCAAAAAATTCAGCTTATTTTCCATTTCAACAATTTCTTGGAGAACTTCAAATTTGTGGCTTTTGTTTTTAGCTACTTCTGCCTCAAATCTTTTTACCGCTAATTCGGTAGCTCTAGCTGCTTGCTTTTGTAGCCGGACCATAGTTAGGGCATTACCTTGTAATTCTAGATTTTGCTCAATGATTGTCAATTGATTATCCAATGCGATCAATTCGTAATATGATTGGGCTATTTCCGCAATTAACCTGGTAACCATAAAGTTTTTTCCCTCAATAGTAGATAGGTATTCTAAGGTGGCGGCCTTTTTGGAATTGCGTAGTTTTTTCCAAACATCCAATTCCCAGGTAGCAAATAGACCGGCGGAGTAATCTGTTAAAGGCTCAGGAAATTCTTCGCCTTCCCTGATATCCAAGTTTTTTTCAACAGCACCGTTACGGGTATATTCGCCAACTTTTTCTACTTCAGCTCCGGCTCCATAATTTATAAAAGGCAAATATTCTCCTTTTCTTGCCTTCACTTCGTTCTGGGCAACATCAATTTGTTGCATCATAATGCGCAACTCTTGGTTATTTGCCAAGGCAGTATCTATCAATGCAATAAGATGCTCATCTTCAAAGAAATGGCTCCATTGTAATTGAGCACTATTTAAAGTATCTACGGGCAAACCATTAAAACTTGAAGGTAAGTCCGTATTTGCCGATTTTAATTGCTTTGTGGGCACACAAGAATAGAAGAGACCCATTAGTATTAAAAATAGCAATAGGATCTTACCATGCTCCATGGTATTGTTTATCTTAATCATTATCTTCTTTTTTGGTTAGTTTTTTAATCATTTGCTTTAGTTCGCGAAGCTTTTGGCGTGTTTTACTTTCACCTTCGCTTAGTCTCATAAACTCTTCCGATACGGGTTCGTCCGACTCCCCTTTTATAAGTCCACGACCATCTGCCATTTTTGCGAAAATGTAATACAGGCCAGGGATAATAAGTACACCTATTAATGTACCCATAAGCATACCGCCCATTGCCGACCCACCAATGGTTCTATTACCTATTGCCCCTGCGCCATGTGCAATAACCAAAGGAATTAGTCCAGCTATAAAAGCAAAGGAAGTCATTAGAATAGGTCTAAAACGCACCTTTGCACCTTCAATGGCGGCTTCTAGAATAGTGCTCCCCTGTCTTCTTTTTTGAACTGCGAATTCCACGATAAGCACGGCATTTTTACCCAGTAGGCCAACAAGCATAATGAGTCCGATTTGTGCATAAACATCATTTGCTAATCCCATTGCCTTTAGCATAAAGAAAGACCCAAGAACACCTACCGGTAGTGATAGAATGATGGCGAACGGAAGTAGGAAACTTTCATACTGGGCCGCCAAAACAAAGTATACGAAGATCAATACCACCATAAAAATGTAGAGCGATTCATTTCCTCTTTGCGCCTCATCATATGACAGACCTTCCCAAGCCACATCAAAGCCTCTAGGTAAAGTTTGCTCTGCAACTTCGTTAATAGCTTGTATAGCATCACCACTGGTATAACCGCTAGCCGGAAGCCCTCTTATAGAAGCCGAATTGTATAAATTATATCTGGTGATCTCATTTGGTCCCAGTCTCTTTTCCATGGACATAAAGGCGGAATATGGAACCATTTCTCCCTCTTCGTTCTTTACGAACAGTTTTTCTAGGTCAGATGGTAACGCCCTGTATTCAGGAGCAGCTTGGGTATACACCTTGAAAAATCTACCAAAGCGAATAAAACCTTGTTCATAGGTACTACCAATTAATATATTCAGGTTTTCCATGGCTTTATCAATGGAAACCCCTTTTTGCATGGCAATCTTATTGTTGATTTTTAATTCATATTGGGGGTAATTGGCAGAGTAAAAAGTAAACAGTCCGGTAAGCTCATCCCGTTTAGACAACGCTTCCATAAAATCATTGTTGATTTTTTCAAATTCGTGATAATCGGTTCCATCCGTTTTATCTAAAAGACGCATGGAGAATCCGCCAGAGGATCCAAAACCGGGTACCGCAGGTGGTTCAAAGTATTCAATTACCGCACCTAGATCTTTGGTTTCTTCTTCAAGCTCTTCCATGATTTCATGAACGGAATGATGACGCTGGCTCCAGGGCTTAAGGTTGATCAACACCGTACCGGCATTTGATCCACGCCCTTCGGTCATGATTTCATAACCAGCCAATGAAGAGGCGGACTCCACACCTTCAGTCTCTTCACAGATTTGCTGTAATTTATGGGCTACATCATTGGTACGTTCTAAGGTAGAACCTGGTGGTGTTTGTATAATGGCATAGATCATACCTTGATCCTCGTTTGGTATAAAACCAGCAGGCAAACTTTTGTTAGTGAAAAAAATGGCGACGCAAAAAGCACCCAGAATACTAAAGGTCAATACTCTTCTTGCAACAATTTTATTAAGTATGTTACCATACCTACCCGTAAGTTTTTCAAAACCTCTATTAAACCAATCAATGAATTTATCTACAATTGTTTTTTTACGTTGTTTACCATGGTTGTTTTTAAGAATCATGGCACAGAGCACAGGTGTTAAGGTTAGGGCTACAATAGCCGATAGAATTATTGAGCCTGCCATGGTTATAGAAAACTGACGGTAGAAAACCCCAACAGGTCCCGTCATAAAAGCAATAGGAATGAACACCGAAACCATTACCAAAGTAATGGCTATTATGGCACCCCCTATTTCGTTGACTACTAATTTTACGGCTTCATAAGGTCCCACATGGGTTTCTTCCATTTTGGCATGTACGGCTTCAACCACTACTATAGCATCATCAACCACAATACCAATGGCCAGTACCAATGCAAAAAGGGTAATTAGGTTAATGGAGAGTCCAAATAACTGCATAATAAAAAATGCCCCGATCAAGGAAACGGGTACGGCAATAATGGGAATTAAGGTAGAGCGCCAATCGCCCAAAAAGAGAAATACAACTATAGCAACCAGAATAAAGGCATCTCGTAGTGTGTGTATTACTTGTTCTATGGATGCATTTAAAAAGTTGGAAACGTCATAACTAATTTTGTAATCCAGACCAGTGGGAAGGTCTTTTTTAAGTTCGTTCAACTTGGATTTTACTTCATCTATAACATCACTGGCATTACTGCCAAAGGTTTGTTTCAATACTATAGATGCTGATGGTTTTCCATCTAGATTAGAGTAGATATCAAAAAATTCGCTACCAAGCTCCACGTCTGCTACATCACCAAGCGTTAAAATTTCGCCTTCGGCATTTGCCTTAAGAATAATGTCTTTGTATTGTTGAGGTTCATCATACCTATCTTGGTACATGAGAACATATTCCAGGGACTGTGAGGTTTTGCCGGAACTTTGCCCAATTCTACCGGGACGTGCCAAAATACTTTGCTCTTCCATAGCCTCAAGAATTTCTTCGGCAGAAATATTATAGGCACGCATACGATCAGGCTTTAACCATACGCGCATGGCAAACTTACGGCTACCTAAGATCTGTGCACTTGCAATACCATCTATTCTTTGAATTTCAGGAATCATTTTGGTGTATGCATAGTTGTATAGAAACAGCTCGTGATCATCTGCATTGTCACTATACAGGTTTACGTACATAAGCATACTTGGCTGTACAGGAGTAATGATAACACCTTCACGTTGTACCAGTTCTGGTAATAACGGCATTACTTGATCCACCCTTGTTTTGACCCTGACAACTGCTTGGTCAGGGTCTGTGCCAGGCTCAAAGATGATACGGATGGTACCTTCACCGGCACTTGTAGCATCAGAAGCAATATAGCGCATATCTTGTACACCATTAATTGCGGTTTCTAATGGAATAAGCGTTGATTTTACCAGTACGTCTGCACTAGAGCCCGGGTAGGCTATAAAGATATTGACCGTTGTGGGCGCAATATCCGGAAACTGTGAAATAGGTAATTGCTTTATGGAGAGCAACCCTACGAATACTATGATTACCGATATGACGATAGCCAATACCGGTCTTTTTATAAACTTACTGAACATGTTCTTTGTTTTTTGGTTATTCGGCGTAAACGGCCAATTTTGACATTACCTCGGTAGGTTCGGCAAATAGGGTTTCAATCTTTTCATTGTTTTTAACCATTCTGATACCATCTACCAAAATTCTGTCTTTAGGTTGAAGACCTTTGCTGATTACAAAAAGGTGAGGTAGTTCAGCGGCAACCGAAATTTCGGTTTGGTGAACAACATTATCATTATCAAGAACAAAGACATAGCGTTTGTCCAATATCTCAAAAGTTGCTTTTTGTGGTATGATCAAAGCGTCATTGAAAGGTATGGTCATGAGTACGCTACCGGTTTCACCGTGTCTTAAAATCTGATCTGGGTTAGGGAAAGTGGCCCTAAAGGCAATGTTACCGGTTTCATTATTGAATTCTCCTTCAATAGTTTCAACAATTCCCTTTTGGTTGAACCTTTTATTGTTGGCCATTAATAGTTGAACCTCTTTTTTAGAGTCTTTGTCCGTACTCATGATATAGTCTAGATACTCTGCCTCTGGTACATTGAAATAGACCCACATTTTAGAATTATCGGATAAGGTGGTAAGTAGTTCTCCCTCGTCTAAAAGGCTACCTTCCCTAACATGTAAATGGTCCATGATACCATCAAAAGGGGCTCGAATATTGGTAAAGCCTAAATGGGTCTGTGCGAGAGAAACTTCTGCGTTGGCCTTATCAAAATTGGCTTTTGCCATGGATAATTCATTTTCAGAAACCACATTTCCATCAGCTAAAAGTTGGGTATTTTGTAGTTCTATTTCGGCAACTTTAGCCTCTGCCTTTGCTTTTTGTAAATCTGCTTCATAAATGTTGGGCATTATATTGAACATTTTTTGCCCTTTTTTCACTATCTGTCCTTCGTCTACATGAATTTCGTTCAAATATCCTTTTTCAAGGGCCCTAAGTTCAATGTGTTTAAATGAATGTATTTGACATACATAATCTTTGGTAATAGAAGTGTCTTTTTTAATTGGACTGGTTATTAAGAATTTGGTGTGCTCTTCTTTTTTTTCTTTTTTAGAATTACAGCTTGCCACAATGAACAAAGTGCATGCGGTAGCGATCAGGAGTACGCTCTTGGTCATAAGTATAATATTTAATTGATTGGAAAATAAAATGTGAATATGTGGAGACACGCACAATTCTTAAAGCAGAAGATGATTACATCTTAAAATTGGCTGCTGCTAAAAAAATGTAGACGTGTTTTGGGTCAAATAGAGACTTGACCTGAAGAAATTTTAAATACGAAATACCTGATATAGGACAAAGCGCCTATTTGCTATGGGTAGAAAAGTAAATAGCTTTTGTAGTGTGCTGCTATTTGTAAAATAGCTGAATAAGAATAAAACAGCTAATAAATAAAATGAAGCAGAAGCTTGTTGCTGCGCTACATCTTTTTGAAAATGAGATTGTTTACTTTCTTCTTCTTCAATTTCAATGGCCTCAATTGCCATTACCTTATCTAGGTTGCCAAATGAGTTTTTAAGAACAGTTTTGTGTAAAGCAACCGTTTCTTGGGTATTGCCTATAGCATGTTGAAATTGCTGAATGTTATGAAAAGAGGTATGCTCTATATTGTAGTTACCGTATAGAGGGCTGTATATACCAGTTAGTAGTATACAGATGGAAAGAAGAAATTTTAAAAAACTCTTTTTCATTTAAGGAGCCAAAATTATTCTAGCTATAGTTGCTGTACAACTAAAAGCCGTTAATTTTTGTTAACATTTTCAATTATTGGTCAAAAGGCGAAAAAATGGGGTGAATAATTAAAAATCAAACTTTAATTGCACTAAAATCGATTTATCGTCAACTTTTTTAGTTTTCTTATCTTCTGTATTTAAATTGGATAAGGAGATGCCTAATAGTCGAACAGAGTTTTGTAACTCCTCTTGATAGAGAAGGTCTTTAGCCGTTTCTAAAATAAGATCTTTGTCCGCAATAAAATAGGGCATAGTTTTACTTCTAGTGTTTAAAGTGAAATCGCTGTATTTTATTTTTAGCGTAATAGTTTTTCCTGCTACCTTAGATTTCGTTAGTCTTCTTTCTAGTTCTTGAGCAATATGCTCTAACCTTTCCAGCATAAAAATTTCACTGCTGAGGTTTTCGTTGAATGTACGTTCCGCTCCAACAGATTTTGGTATGCGGTGCGGTTTAACTTCACTATTATGAATGCCACGTACTACATGATAATAGTATGGACCGCTTTTGCCAAAATTATCGGCAAGAAATTCAATGGATTTTGATTTTAAGTCCTTGCCCGTAAAAATGCCCAGCTTATACATTTTTTCTGCAGTAACCTTACCAACGCCATAAAACTTGCGTATATCTAAATTTTCTAAAAACGGAATTACCTCTTCTGGATTAACCGTTTTTTGTCCGTTAGGTTTATTGATATCACTTGCTACTTTGGCTATAAATTTATTGATCGAGATTCCTGCGGATGCATTTAAGCCTGTCTTTTCTAGAATACGTTGTCGGATTTCTGTGGCAAGCATAGTGGCAGAAGGGTTTCCTTTTTTATTTATGGTTACATCAAGGTATGCTTCATCAAGCGACAATGGTTCTACCAAATCTGTGTATTCAAAGAAAATGGCCCGTATTTGTTTTGAGATTTCTTTATAACGATCAAACCGGGGCTTTACAAAAGTAAGGTGAGGACAGTTTTTTCTAGCTTGAAATCCGCTCATAGCACTACGCACACCAAATTTACGGGCTTCATAATTAGCTGCCGATACCACGCCTCTTTTCTCACTGCCACCAACGGCCAAGGGCTTGCCCTTTAAATCTGGGTTGTCCAACTCTTCTACGGACGCATAAAAGGCATCCATATCAACATGAATAATTTTTCGAAGAGGCATTTCATTGGGCATAAGCAAATTTAAGACTTATCTTAGTTTATGAATAGTAGTTTTACCCATTCATATGTTAGAAATAGAGCGTAAATTTTTGGTAGGATCAGAAGATTATAAATCTGAAGCAAGGTCTAAAACTAGAATAGTACAAGGCTTTTTAAATACGGACCCCAACAGAACGATTAGAATTAGGATAAAGGGAGATTTAGGCTTTATTACCGTAAAGGGGAAATCCAATGCTTCAGGTACATCTAGGTTTGAATGGGAAAAGGAAATTTCTATAGTAGATGCTGAGAGTCTGTTGAAGTTGTGTGAAAAAGGAATTCTAGATAAATATAGATATGAAGTGCCGGTAGGGAACCATGTTTATGAGGTAGATGAATTCCGTGATGAAAATGAAGGCTTGACAGTAGCTGAAATTGAATTGAACGATGAGAATGAATTATTTGAAAAACCAGCTTGGTTGGGGGTAGAGGTCACCGGTGAGGTAAAATATTATAACTCCCAATTAAGTAAAACACCTTTTAATCTATGGTAGGAAGTAAGAATCTTTTTTTTGGCATACTGGTATTGATGCTCATTTTGGCATGTAATCAAAAGAAAGTAGAATTAAGCCCTAACGTGCCCAATGAGGAAAAGAAATCGGCGGCACAGTTGAAAACAGAACTAACTGAGAAGGGTTTTCAGATTTTTGATTATGTAGATGAGAAAACCAAAGACACGGTACTTATGCAGGAGTATTATATTGCTTTTTTAAAAAGTGGTCCAAACCGTGATCAGCCAAAAGCTGTAGCGGATAGTTTGCAAATGCTACATATGGCACACTTGGGTAAAATGTATGAATTGGGCTATGCGGATATTTCTGGACCATTTGGTGATGATGGCGATATAAGGGGAATAACTATTTACAATACACCAAGTATGGAAATTGCCGATAGTTTGGCCAACGCAGATCCCATGGTAAAAGCGGGTAGATTAAAAATAGAAATTCACCCGTGGTGGGCGGCCAAAGGTTTTGGACTTCGGTAATTCACATTTTATTTTTTGATACCATGTAAGGGTACCATAATTAAGTGTTCCAGTAGTTCCTCTGTACTGTAGCTATCAAAAAAGTCTCTATTTGGCAATATAACCTCATTTATTCGAATGAGAAATAACTCGCATATGAGCTTAAGATTGATATTATCTTTTAAAAGGCCTTTGTTCTTTGCCACTTCAAGCAAATCTAATACATAGGTCCAAACAACGGCTTGGGTAAAATTTTCGTAAAGAATATAGGACTGGGGATAATATTTTTTTAAACTATAAAAAAATGTAGGACTCAGGTTTCTAAGTTCCTTAAGTCCTACACTATAAATATGAATGATATTATTAAACGGATTTGGCTCTTGGTCAGAAATTAGAATAAACCTGCTTATTTTATCATGGGTACGATTAAGCAAAAGAGAAACACTTTCCTGAACTAGATTATTCTTATTTTCAAAAACTTCATATAATGTTTTTTTAGAGATGCCAAGGGTCTCAGCCACATCATCCATTCCGACCCTTTTGCATCCATATTTAGAGAAAAGCAGTAATGCCTGTTCTATATATTCAGTTTTTTTCTGCATTTTTTATAAGCAAAGATTTATTGCCATCCGCCGCCAAGGGAACGATACAATTCTACTGTAGCAGATAATTGATCAAGTTTGTTGTCCACTAAACTTAGTTCTGCGTTTAAAGAGTTTTCTCTTGCCGTTAATAGGTCCAAATACGTAAGGTAACCACTGTTCAATAACTCTTCAGAATTATCTTCAGCTCTTTTCAAAGCAACAACTTGCTTGCTTACAAAAGCCTCTTTTTCAACAGAGATATTGTAGTCATATAAGGCTTCGGATACTTCTTTTCCAGCAACCAAAAGCGATTGTTTAAAGCTTAATAGCGATTGCTCTTGTTGTGCTTTTGCTACTTCATAGGCAGTTCTTACTTTTCTGCCGTTGAAAATAGGTTGGGTTAGACCGCCAACTAAATTTGCGAAAATAGAGCTGGAATCTATCCAATTATCCAATTCTAAACTTTGAAATCCACCTTGTGCGGATAGGGTAATGGATGGGTAAAAGTTACTTCTGGCAACATTGGTCAATTCAAAACTATTTACCAATCCGTATTCCGCCTGCATAATGTCTGGTCTGTTACGTAATAAAAGTGCAGGTACACCAAGTTGCATGTTGGCAGATAGTTTTTGATCATCTAAAGTTCCACGGTCATAATTTTGTGGTGCCTCACTTAAAAGAATACTTAAAGTATTTTCTGTTTTGTAAAGGGCATTTTTAAGATCCAATAATTGACTTTGTGCACTATACAATTGCGCTGCTGTTTGGTCTACGCCTACCTGGTTTTCTTGCCCGGCTTCTTTTAAAGCTGTAATGGTCTCTAAACTTTTAGAGCGGGTTTCAATAGTTTCTTCGGTAACTGAAATTTGTTTGTCCAAAGCCAATAATTGATAGTAGGTAGTTGCTATTTGTGATACCAGACTTGTCTTTACCACTCTATGAGCGGCAACAGTCTGTAAGTAACTTGCATCACTGGCCCTTTTTGTACTTCTGATCTTTCCCCAAATATCTGCCTCCCAAGACAACGTTCCAGAGGTTTCAAATTGGTTAAAAGGTTGCGTAAAAAAGCTACCGAATTGTCCGTTCTCACTAGTTCTAGCGGTTCTTGTAGCACTTGCGGCACCGTTCAAGGTAGGTAAATAACCAGCCTTGCCTTGTTTAACGTAAGCCTCTGCGGCCGCAATGTTCTGCAGTGCAATTCTTATATCTAAATTGTTCTGTAAACCTCTTGCAATATAAGTTCTTAGGTAAGTATCTGTAAAAAGATCCTTGTAAGACACTGAGGCAAAAGAAATACTGTCTTGTGGCAGATTATCTGTTCTGTACAGATTCTCTGTTTCTACACTAGGGCGTTCATACGTTTTTGCCGTAAAGCAAGACTGTAATAACAGTGGCAGTATGGCTACCAGTATAAGTTTATTTGCTATTATTTTATTCATGATTTCTATAGTTCTTTATTTTTCTATGGCTTCTTTTGGAGCACCGGTAAATCTTTCTTGAATAGATTGGAAAATGACATATAGCGCAGGTATTACGAATACACCGAAAATGGTACCGATCAACATACCGCCAACGGCACTCATACCAATAGACCTGTTACCTACTGCGCCTATTCCACTGGATAGTGCCAATGGTAAAAGACCAAGGATAAAAGCAAAGGATGTCATTAAAATTGGTCTAAGCCTTGCTTTTGCACCATCAATGGCAGATTCCATTATAGACATGCCGTGCTTTCTACGCTGAAGCGCAAACTCAACTATTAGAATGGCATTTTTAGATAGCAGACCGATCAGCATGATCAATGCAATTTGAAAATAAATATTGTTTTCTAGTCCAAACAGGCTAACAAACCCAATGGCACCTGCAATACCTACCGGAAGCGATAATAAAATGGAGAATGGCAGTATATAAGATTCATACTGTGCACTTAACAAGAAATACACGAATACCAAACTCAATATAAATATGATGATGGTTTGACTACCAGCGCTATTCTCTTCTTTGGTAAGTCCGGAGTATTCATAGGTGTAATTATTGGGCAATACCTGAGCAGACACTTCTTCTATAGCGGTAATGGCATCACCGGTACTATAACCTGGATTCATGGCACCGTTAATCTTTACAGAATTCAGTAAGTTGAATCTACTAACAATTTCAGGACCATATATTTTTTGTAGCGATACAAATTGAGACACCGCAACAGATTCTCCGTTGGCATTGGTCACAAAGATGTGGTTCAGTGACTCCTCATTCGCCCTATCTTCGGGTTTAGCCTGTATCATGACACGATATTGCTTACCAAACTTATTAAAGTCGGTAGTATACAGTCCTCCATAATATCCTTGCATAGCATTGAATACATCAGTTACTGCTAAACCTGCAGACTTGGTTTTTTCAATATCTACTTGCAGCTCATATTGTGGGAAATTAGGGTTAAAGGAAGTAATAGCATATTGAACTTCCGGACGTGCATTTAAAGCTGCCAAAAACTCATTGGTCGTTTGACCAATAGACTGCCAATCTTCTGCATCTTTATTCTGTAGATTCAGCTCAAAACCGGCCGAGTTACCAAAACCTCTAACCGCTGGAGGTGTAAAGAAAAAGATACGGGCATTTTTTAACCCTGCCGTTTTAGCAAACAATTGGCCAATGGTAGCATCTACAGTTTGTGAAGGTTCTGTTCTTTCTTCCCAATCTTGTAAACGAATTACAGAGAAGCCGTAAGAACCCCCGTTAACACTGTTTAATATACTAAAGCCAGTAATGTTCATTCTTGCTTTAACAATATCCATTGATTCATAAATAGAATCTAATTGCTTAACGGTTCTTTGAGTTTCTTCCAATGTAGTACCAGGAGGCATAGTAACATCGGCAAAAATGATTCCTTTATCCTCATTTGGTATAAACCCGGTAGGTGTGGTCTTAAACATGAAAATGGTAATTACCGTGAATACTACTAAACTACCAATGGTAAGCCATTTATTTTTGGCAAATACTTTAACGGATCCTACATATTTGTCGGTTATAGTATCAAAACCAGTGTTAAAGGCTGTAAAGAAACGTTGCTTCAATCCTTTTTTATGTTCTTCTGATGGATTGTGTGGTTTTAAGAACAGTGCTGCTAATGCCGGACTCAAAGTCAAAGCGTTAACTGCTGAAATTAATATGGCGATGGCCAATGTAATACCAAATTGTTGGTAGAATACCCCAGAAGAACCACTAATGAATGATACCGGAATAAATACTGCTGACATTACCAAAGTAATGGAAATAATGGCACCGGATATTTCGGACATCGCAGATTTCGTTGCCGTTTTTGCATTGGTGGCACCTTCCTCCATTTTAGCATGAACCGCCTCTACGACTACAATGGCATCATCTACAACAATACCAATAGCCAAAATCATAGCGAACAAGGTCAACATGTTAATAGAATACCCAAATAGGGATAGGAAGAAGAATGTTCCTATAATGGCCACAGGTACCGCAATTGCGGGAATTAAGGTGGATCTGAAATCTTGTAAGAACAAGAAAACAACCAAGAATACAAGTAAAAAAGCTTCAATTAAGGTTTGTACTACGTGCTCTATTGAGGCACTTAAGAAATCTTTTGTGTTATATGGAATTACATAATCTAAACCGTCAGGAAAATCTGGTTGACTCTCTTGTAATATAGACTGTATTTGGTCAATAATTTCGTTTGCATTTGACCCAGAAGTTTGAAAAACCCCAACTGCTGTTCCAGGGTTACCCATACCTTCATTCTTGGTACCGTAATTAAATGCTCCTAATTCTAACTCTGCAACATCTTTTAAGCGTAAAAATTGTCCGTTTTCTTGAGCTCTAATTATGATGTCCTCATATTCTTCTTCTTCAGAAAGTCTACCTTTATATTTAAGAACATATTCATAAACACCATCCGCATTTTCACCTATTTTACCAGTTGCTGCTTCAAGGTTTTGTTCGTTTAAGGCTGCTTGAATATCAGAAGGCATAAGCTTATAAGCGGCCATCTTAGCTGGGTCTAGCCAAATACGCATAGAATAATCTTTGGCACCAAAAACCGTTACGTTACCCACACCTTCTATACGTTGAAGCTTAGGTACTAGGTTAATACGAGCATAGTTTTCTACGAACGTAGCATCATAATTATCATTTTCTGAAAATAATGAAAAGAACAGTAGGGCACTTGTTTGTGACTTTTGTGTAATTACACCTGTTTGTATTACAGCTTGTGGTAATACACTATTTGCCCTAGCTACTCTATTTTGAACGTTAACCGCCGCAATATCTGGATCGGTTCCTAATTTAAAGTAGACGTTTATGGTGGCACTACCATCGTTACTGGCATTAGAGGTCATATAAAGCATGTCTTCCACACCGTTTATCTGTTCTTCTAATGGTACTACTACACTTTTTAGTACGGTCTCTGCGTTGGCACCCGTGTAAGTACTAGTTACCTGTACTGTTGGCGGTGCAATTTCTGGATATTCCTCAATAGGTAAGGTACTTAAACCTAAGACACCTAGAATTACTATAATAATCGATATAACCGTAGATAGTACTGGCCGATCAATAAATTTTTGAAACATTGTTCTTTATTTATGTATTATGAAATAGCGGATGTTTATTTAACCGGAGAAATGGTCATACCGTCTTTAATTTTTGTAACACCTTCAAGAACAATTTGTGTTCCTGGTTCCAATCCGTTTTTAATAATAAAACCATGCTGCGTATTTGCAATAATGTTCAACGGTTGTGTGGTTACTGTGTTATCATCCTTAAGAATGTAAACTAGTTTTTTACCCTGTAAATCTATGGTAGCAGATTGTGGAATTTCAAATGCATTTTCATAAACTGTGGGTAATTTAATTTTACCGGTACTACCACTGCTTAGCATGTTGTTTTTATTGTCAAAATCCGCTCTAGCGGTAACACTGCCCGTTGAACTATTAATAATGTTATTGATCATTGCAATTTTTCCTTCTTCAGGATATTCTTCGCCGTTGATCATAATTAAAGATACTTTAGGAGCTTGGCTAAGGTCCATTTGGTTCTTCTCATTTTTAGGCATAGACTCCTTAAGCTTCAAAAGCTCTTTTTCATTTAGGGAAAAGTATGCACGTACCTCACTAATATCAGAAACTGTAGTCAAAGGCTGGGTCATATTAGAGCTGACCAATGCGCCTACTTTAAATGGAATTTCACCAATATAACCGTCAACAGGACTAGTTATTCTAGAATAGCCAATATTAGAAGCTACACTTTCATAGTTGGCTTTTGCTTGAGCCAATTGGGCTTTTGCCGTTTCTAATTGAACTTCACTGATAATGTTCTTTTCAACAAGAGGCTTCAATTTATTTACTTCTACTTGTGCTACGTTAACAGAAGCCTTAGCAGCATTGGCATCTTGATTTAAGGTTTGAGTTTCTAATTTAAAAAGTAATTGTCCTTTCTTTATTTTCTGCCCTTCTTCAACATAAACTTCTTGTACAAATCCTGATACTTTTGGCCATATTTCAACATTTTGCTTTCCTTCTAAGGTGGTTGAAAATTCGTTGTAAACGGTTATAGTTTCGGGGCTTAGAGACGCTACTTTTAAACTAGGTGGCGGTGGTGCCGTAGCACCTTGTGCCGGTTGCTCAGATGAGCCAAAGCAAGAGCTCAATAGTAGAGCAGAACTTAATATTCCTATAATCGATAATTTTTTCATGATAGATAGTTGTTGTTTGTATGATTGTTTTTGCGTGTTAAGGTTTTGTTAATTCTGTAAGTTCGGTAATAAACGAACTAATTAAATAAAAAAATTAGTCATCTAATTTTTTAAGATTATTAATAGTTTGTTTAAAAATCTTTCTAGTTTCTTCTAAACAGTTAAGGTAGATTTCTTTTTTCTCTTTGTTTTCCTCATATTTTGTAATGTTGTGCTCTTTATTATATTCAGCGACTTTATCAATCATTTTGCATTCAGTTTCTAATTTTTTTAATGATTGTTTTAATTTATTACTAAAGAATGCATCCTTTTCTGAAACTTTAAAATAACGTTTACGATCACCAGATTTAGTGAAATAGTTGATAAAACCAATTTGTTGTAAAAGGTTTAAAGATGTGGAAATGGAACTTTTACTAGCACCTCTTTTTTCAAGGCAATCATCAAACGTTAATCCATCTTCATCGGTTACCACAAGATTTGCAAATATTCTGGCAGCAAGTGGGGGTAGGTCATACTCTGTCTCAAAGTATACTCCTAACTCCTCAATTAACACTTGTTTGCTTTGTTCTTTGTTCATCATTCTTAATTTGAAACCACAAAGGTATGATTAGTTCGGTAGCAAGCAAACCAAAAGAACTTAAAAATTGTTAAAATTATATTTAAACGGTATTTGGTAAAATATAATATACATAACTAACTGATGTGTAGGTTTTTACCAATAGTGTGCTGCAGTATTTACCATTATGGTTTGATTATGGTGATTTTAAAAAAATCACGGTTCTCGTTAGGTAAAACTTTGTAATCAGTTGTATTATAAGTAGCGGTTTCTATATCGAAGTAAGGACCACAGCACTCGGATGTTTGATTTAATTCAACCAAATTGAGATTTAACGTATCAATTTCAGATTCTGAAAATCGTATGGTATAAATGCTTTCTCCACTTTTATTTTCAACTATAAAATTTAGAAAATCGTTTGAATTAAAAGGTATTACATCTACTTCAGATTCATTATAGTTTATTGAAATTTCAGAAAGTGAGTAGGTACCATTGGTAAATAAATTATTGCCACTGGCATCAACCAGTTCAATTGAAAACCACTGTTCAATAGCACAATCTACTAAAGAGCAATCAGTTCCTTCTTGAGAAACATTACAACTATAGTTTATAATAAGTAAAACAAAAAGAATTGCCGTTTTTAGGTTCATTTTTTATCCATAAGACGCCAACGAACAGCGTTGGTTGCTTTAGAACCTATTATTTAGCCATTATCCCTTCTTTATCTATAAGCTGAATTTGGACTAAATTATTTTCTTTAACCGTATTTTTTTCAAACACAAAACGTTTTTCGTACAATTTATTATCGGCATAAAATGTGACAAAAAATTCATTGTTCAAACCTAGAACATCTTCTTGAACAACTTCAATTTTTCTAAAAGATTTTGGTTGCATATCACCAATGCCATGTCTCATAGTTGAAGATTTACGATCTTTATCATATCCTTTTGAAACGACCATGGTCATCTCAATAGGAGTGTTGCGATCGTTAATGATATAGGCATTCCAATCTTTATCCAAAAACTCTTTGTTCCATTCACGGATCATGGCAACATAGACATCTTTGGCAACCGGTATTTCAATATCTTTTTTCACGTAATGGTTTTACAGGGCGCTTTTAAATTGTTCTAAAAATCTAACATCGTTTTCACTTAATAAACGAATGTCGGTGATTTGATGTAAAAGCATAGCAATACGATCTATACCTACGCCAAAAGCAAAGCCAGAATATTCATTAGGGTCAATTTTACAGTTGGTCAATACATTTGGATCAACCATACCACAGCCACCAATTTCTAACCAACCTGTACCTTTGGTTATTCTATAGTCTGCCTCTGATTCTAACCCCCAATAAACATCTACTTCTGCACTAGGTTCAGTAAATGGAAAATATGAAGGTCTTAGTCTAATTTTAGATTTCCCAAAAAGTTCAGAGGTAAAGTATTGAAGTGTCTGCTTTAGATCGGCAAAAGAGACATCTTTATCTATATATAAGCCTTCAACTTGATGAAAGAAGCAGTGTGATCTAGCCGAAATGGCTTCGTTTCTATATACTCGTCCAGGAGAAATAGTTCGTATAGGCGGCTTATTATTTTCCATATAACGTACTTGAACCGATGAGGTATGGGTACGCAATAGTATATCTGGATCAGTTTGTACAAAGAATGTATCTTGCATATCTCTTGCCGGATGATATTCCGGTAAGTTCAATGCGGTGAAATTATGCCAATCATCTTCAATTTCAGGACCTTCTGAAACATTAAAACCTATTCTTGAGAAAATATCAATGATTCTATTCTTTACAATAGATATTGGATGGCGCGATCCTAGTTCAATAGGATTACCTGGTCTAGTCAAATCACCATATAACTGCTCATCTGTTTTTGAATTCTCTAAAGCCTCTTTTAATTCCTCAACTTTTGCAGTTGCAGCTTGCTTAAGTTCGTTAATGGTTTGCCCAAATTCCTTTTTTTGTTCATTGGGTACATTCTTAAATTCAGCAAAAAAGTCATTAAGAATACCCTTTTTACCAAGGTATTTAATTCTAAATGTCTCAACAGCGTCAATATTATCTGCTGTGAACGAAGCTACTGTGGCAATTTCTTTCTTTATATTATCAATCATAAATGTTGATTAAAGCCGCAAATTTAAAACTTTTACAAGAGGTTTAATATGTTTTTGGCGGTTTATATAGGTTAAGTAGAATTTATAGAATTAAAATGATACAAATACCTTTATATTAAAAATGTAGATAGAACATTCATTAATAAAAAAACCGATGTATGTACATCGGTTTTTTTAAATACTTTGTTAAAATGTATTTGCGGTTATGCATAAAATTCTACAGCTCCAGAAGCAATATCATACATAGCACCTACAATCTTAATTTCTCCGTTTTCTTCCAATTCTGCAAGTACCGGGCTTTGTTTTCTTATATTCTCTATAGTTAACTCCACGTTTTTAGCTGCTACTTTATCTACAAATTCTAAATTTTTTGAATTTCTAATGCTTTCATCCGCTGGTTCAGTTACGGCTTCTACGGCTGGTTCTATCTTATTGATCAATGCCGTTAGGTTTCCTAGCCTTGCGTGATCACAAGCTCCCTTGATAGCGCCACAACTAGTATGTCCTAGAACAACAATTAATTTGGTTCCGGCTAATTTGCAACCGAATTCCATGCTACCAAGAATATCTTCGTTTACAAAATTACCTGCAATTCTAACACTGAATATATCGCCAAGTCCTTGGTCGAAAACCAGTTCTGCAGAAACTCTAGAGTCAATACAACTTAATATGGTTGCAAATGGAAATTGTCCTTCACTAGTATCATTTACCTGCTCTAACAGATTTCTGTTTGCTTTAAGGTTGTTTTGAAATCTTTCATTGCCTTCCTTTAAAAAAGTTAATGACTTTTCAGGAGTCATTGTAGCCTGTGTTTCTTTAGTATGTGCTTTCATAATGTTTTTAATATTTTAATTTGTCCAGTAATTTCTTCCTAATACTACTGCTATAACAGCGTTATAAACTTAAGCGTTTATAAAGTTTGGGTAAGCAATATGGACATTATTTTTTATTGTGTGTTAAAGGTACTGTTTAACTTAAGCTTAAATTAGATTTTGGTTTTTGCTTAAAAAACTCAATATAGCTAGGAGGGTTTTCAACCACACCTCTTTTGGAAATTAACTTAATATCAATATTTCTCTCCTTTGCCTTTAGACTAAAATCTTCTAAAATTTCAATGATATCATAATCTAAATATCTAGTTTTCATAACATCCAATTCTAGGTAGGTTCCTTCGGGTAAACTGTCAAGTTCTTTTAAAATAGCTCCTTTGTTAATAAAAGTCACTTCTTCTGCTAAAGTCATTTTTATTTTGTTTTTACCATCACTATTATCTTCAATATGCAAAAAATGAGAGTTTTGGTAATTTTTTAAAAGAATAACGATAATACCAACAGCAAGACCTAAACTAATACCTACCAGTAAATCCGTAAATACGATACCTAATACGGTTACAAAAAATGGAATAGATTGTTTCCAGCCAAGTTTGTACATTTTCATGAATAACGATGGTTTTGCTAATTTAAAACCTACAATAAATAAAATTGCAGCTAAAACCGATAGCGGAATCATATTCAACAAAGTTGGGATTAAAATCACCGAAATCAACAACAAGAATCCATGTATGATAGCCGATAATTTGGTTCTACCACCAGATTGAATGTTCGCGGAACTACGAACAATTACCTGTGTAATAGGCAAACCACCGATCAATCCAGATATGATGTTACCGGTACCTTGTGCTAATAATTCCCTGTTTGTTGGGGTAACATTTTTATGTGGATCTAACTTATCCGTAGCCTCAACACACAGCAATGTTTCTAAACTTGCTACTAAGGCAATGGTAAATCCTGTTACCCATACCTGAGGATTGGTTATGGCACTAAAGTTTGGAAAGCTGAACTGACCAATAAATGATGCTGCATCTTCAGGAACTGGAACACTCACCAAATGATCTTTAGAGATACCAAGTACTTCACTATCTTGGGTGACGATATAAAATATAATACCAACGGCAACCGCTACCAAAGGACCTTGTACCAATTGGAAGATTTTTCCTTTTTTAGACAGCACCTTATCCCAGAGTAACAAAATAGATAGTCCTATAATTGCAATAAGGGTTGCACCCGGACTTATATTGTTGACTGTATTTATTATTTCTGAAAAGGTATTCTCACCATCAACTTGAAAAAATGCCCAATCACCTTCTGGATCTGGGTCATAGCCAAAAAAGTGAGGAATCTGTTTTAGTATAATGATGATACCTATACCGGTAAGCATGCCTTTAATTACAGAAGATGGAAAATAATAACCAATAACCCCTGCTTTTAAAACACCGAAAATAATTTGGATAATTCCACCTAAAACCACGGCAACCAAGAAATTTTGATAACCGCCCAAAGTACCAATGGCAGTAAGTACTATTGCCGCCAATCCGGCAGCGGGACCACTAACCCCAATTTTAGAGCCACTAAGTCCGCCGACTACGACACCTCCAATTATACCGGCAATTAACCCTGAAAATAAGGGAGCTCCACTAGCTAATGCAATACCTAAACATAAAGGTAGCGCAACGAAAAATACAACGATACTCGATGGAATATCACTTTTAATATGTTTGAACATGAAATACAAAATTTTGCCCTAAACTAAGGACAGATTAGTTAAAATATTGAAAATGGTACAATTAACTAATATAATCTGGCGGGGGTGAAAAGACTTCTAAATATAAATCTAGATATCCTATTTTATTATTGTTTCCAATTACGGAATTTTCATAAATTGAAATGAATGAAAAATCAATAAAATTTTCATTTACAAATTTTTCTTCCCCTAAGGATTTTTTACCGGATTCTTGCTCTTCTTCGTTTAAATTGGTAATAACAATAGGGTTTTCAACATCGCACAGGGTAATAATGCTTGGTGCAGTAATTGCAAAAAGCCAAAATATTAAAAGAGTTAAACGTGCGATTAATTGCATATACTAAAATAAGAAAGGTAAAGATAGTACCCAAACGGGTATAAACTGTTAACAAGGTACTAAAAATCCTTTAACAATCTTATATCATCTTGCGGTAACCAACCTGTTTTACCGTCCGTTAGTTTAATTTTTTTCCAGTCTTCCAATTGGTCTAGAACATTCACCTTTGTACCGGCATGTATTACAAAAACTTCAGCGCTATTGGTATTGGGTTCCGCTTTAACGGTACTCTCTTCTGCAAAAACAATTGCTGGTTGGTCTTTATCAAAATCAGCTCTTTGCACGTAAGCAAACAATACCGAAATTATACAGAAAAACAGTGCGAGTAAACTACCAATAAACGTAAATCTTTTCCTAGTTGAATAGTTGGAATAATAGAATAAAATATAAAGTAGTACAAAAAGGAACATGAAGATTACTCCCAAATATGCCCATTGGTCAAAGGTTAGTTTACCGGTAACGTTTTTATAAAGTCTAGCCAAACCAGTCTCGGGCATGGTATCAATAGCGTCTATGGTCATATTTTGAGCATAGCTAAGATTTGTTTTTATTTCTTGATCATTTGGCGATAGTAACAGGGCTTTTTCATAGAAATAGATACTTTCTGCAATCTTATTTTGTTTGTAATAAGCATTGCCCAGGTTATAATAAAGGGCAGATGAATGCTTACCATTATCCAGGATATTGTTATAAAAACTTACCGCTTTCTCATAATCTCCCGCATTATATGCATCGGTAGCCTGCTCAAACAATTGATCGTTCTGAGCGGTACACAGTAGAACCATAAATAGGCCAATAAGAGTAACTAGCTTTTTGAACATGTTTATAATTGTTTATCCATTATAGAAATTACCTCGCTCGCTTTATCATAATCTGCCTGCATCTGTACGTTTGAAAAAGGACTGTACCTAGCAGCTTCGCAGTTTTTAAGTAATGCTATAAAACTATCAACAGTGGTAGGGTCTATATTTTTTTCAGTGAGTAATTCGGTAATTTTATCTTTACTGAACTCAGAAGTCTCAATTTTTAACTTGGCTTTCAGGTAATTATGAAGAGCTCTTTCTAAGGCAATATAAAAGGAGTCTTTGTTACCCAATTCTTTTCTGGCCGCAGATAAATATTTACGTGCCAATTTGTTTGCCTTTCTTATTTTATTACCTACAATATCGCCGGCCATTGCATCTCTCTTCTTTCTAAATACTATTGCAATAGGGATTAATAATAATGGGCATAACAACCAAAGGTAAAATGAGGTGGAACCAAAGAAATATGAATAACCTTTTCCGGTTAAATTAGGATTCAACTTAATAAAATTGAATTGATTTCCACTGGCAACAACCGATTGTTTTTGATTATTGGTAGAAGCGGAAGCATTGGAAGATGCGCTTAGAGGTCCTTCTAAAACATTGATTACTATTTCATCTGAGGTAAGTGTGGCATATTTACCTGTTGATGGATTAAAATAGCTAAAGTTTAAAGATGGAATAGGGTATTTTCCTCTAAATGATGGTACAATGGTATATTGGTTGCTTACCTTACCCTGCATGCCGGCCAATGTAGTTCTGACCCCTTCCGTAAATTCTGGCTCATAAACTTCTAAGGCACTTGGAAGTTCAAGTTCAGGAAGCTTAAACAGTTTAAGATTTCCTTTTCCACTAACTTCTACGGTAGCTTGCAAAGATTCAGAGGCATTTAAACTTGTTTTACTAGTAGTTACGGCAAAATCAAAATCGCCAACGGCGCCGTTAAAATTGGCGGGTTGATTATCTAATGGTAAAGGTTTTACATTAATAGTCCTATTACCGGCAGATACGGTTTTATTTGTTTGAGCGTACATACGTTGACCAAAGAAATCTCTTCTTCCTGTGGGTACGTCTACGGTAACATCTAGGGATAAGGGTTCTATATCTAATTTACCGGATTTTTGGGGATACAATACTACACGTTTTAATATGACATAACGATAAGGTTTTCCCTTATATGTGCCATTTTGGGCACTTAGGGCATTCACTTTAATGTCTTGGCTCCAAAAATTATTGTAAGTAGGATTGTCTAACGGTTGATAGTTGGATACACTAATGTTAGGACTCACATACAACTTGTAAATAACCGTAATAGCTTCGTTTAAATATGGGTTGGATTTAGAGACTTCTGCAACTAAATGTAAATTTTCATCGGCTATATCATCAGCGGTCATTTGATCGCTTGGTTTGTCTACCGCGGCAGTAACCTCAACATCTTGCGCTAGTGATTTATAGGTCTCGCCACCAATGACAATAGTAGCCTGTTTTATGGTAAACTTACCCCTGGCGGTAGGTGCCAAGGTGTATGAATATGATTTGGAATAACTTCTAACCCCGTTGATCCAAGATGAACTTATAGATTGCGACGGACCCATAATAACTTTGAACCCAGTAAAGTCCGGAGGACTAAAATTATCACCATCACGGTTCATGACAAAGTCTACCCTTAACCTTTCATTGATGCCAAGCTTTGGTTTGCTCAACTTCATTTCAAAAGTAACGTCATTACTGCCTTGGGCCATCATCAAAACAGATGATAGAAAAACGGTTAATACTAACCCTAGCTTAGTTATGGACTTAAAGTCTACCAATCCTTTTCGTTTTTAATTTTAGCACCTTTTACTTTCTTGGCATCAATCTTATCTTGAACCTTTTTCTCGGCATTTTGCATTGCCCTTAATAAGTTCTCAACTTGTTGCTTGGAAAGTTGGTTAGGTCTGGGTTGTTGTTGGTTCTGTTCATTTTCTCCATCACCTTGTTCAGGCTTTTTTTGTTGATCAGACTTATTGTCCCCGTCACCTTCACTATTATCGTCTTTTTTCTCTTCGTCTTGATCCCCTTCATCACCCTTGTCACCGTCGTCACCTTGATCTTTCTTATCCTCGTTTTCTCCTTCGTCCTTTTTGTCTTGATCTTTATTCTCGTCTTGATCCTCTTTGTCCTTGTCCTTATCGTCTTGGTTCTGTTTATTTTCGTCTTGATCTTTTTTAAGAAGCTCTTTTGCCAAAGCTAGGTTATAACGGGTTTCCTCATCGGTTGGATCGTTACGCAATGCTTCCTTATATGCTTCAACAGCTTTAGCGTAATCTTTACGTTTCATGAAAACATTGCCCATATTATGGTAGGCTTTGTGTTTGTCAGCTTTGGAGGTAGAGGTTTCACCAGCTTCCTTAAACCTACTAAATGCTTCATTATACGTTTCGTTATTATAATAAGCATTACCTAAATTATAGGGTGCAGCGCTATTATCCGGGCTTTTGGAAATCGCTTTTCTGTAATCTACTTCGGCGGCAATAAAATTGTCTTCTGATAAAGCCTTGTTACCATCCCAAGTTAAATTGGTAGATAACCTTAAAGCTTTTTCTTTTTCCTTCTCGTCTACCTCTTGAGCAAAAGATGAAAAGCAAACAAGAAGTAATACTAAAATTGTGCTTGTGTTATTCATTTCTTTTCTCATTGAACAAATTGAGTTTCTTTAACCAGCTTGTCTTGCGGTCCAAGATAAAAATATCTAAAAAGAGAAGCAATAGTGCCCCGCCAATAAACCATTGAAACTGATCTTTATATTCTGCGAATTGTTTGGCTTCAAATTCTTTTTTATCCATTTTCAACAATTCTTCTTTTATGAACTCGACGGCAGCATCAGTGTTAGACCCGTCAATATATTGTCCGTCACCTTCACTTGCTATATCTACTAGAACACTCTCGTTTAATTTTGTAATTACGGTTTCACCTTGACTATCTTTCTTCAGGCTTTCTAGTATACCGTTTCTTTTAATGGGTATTGGAGCTCCCTTTTCTTTACCAACACCAATGGTATAAATAATGATACCTTCATCTGCAGCATCTTCAACAGCGTCTATAGTTGATCCTTCTGAGTGATCTTCACCATCAGAAATTATAAATAGAACCCGGTTGGTTTGTTCGGCATCATCGTAGTACGTAGTGGCCAATTCAATAGCTTGGTCAATTGCCGTACCTTGTGATGTTAGCATATCTGTATTCATACTCTGCAAAAACATCTTTGCAGCGCCATAATCAGTAGTAATAGGTAATTGCGGGTAGGCTTGGCCAGCATAGGCAATTATACCTATTCTATCGCTTGCCAGTTGGTTGATAATTTCGGAGACCAAACGTTTTGCCTTCTCCAAACGATTGGGGGCAATGTCTTCTGCCAGCATACTTTTACTGACATCAACAGCAAAAACAATATCCACCCCTTCGCGTTTAACGGTTTCTAGTTTCGTGCCAATTTTAGGGTTGACCAAACCAATGATCAATAAAGCCAAGGCCAATATAAATACCACAAGTTTAATACCGCCTTTATTGTATGAACGGTTAGGCGTTAGCCTTTTTAATAGATCGGTATTGGCAAATTTTTTCTGTGTTCTCTTTTTCCAAACCAGTAACAAAAGGAACAGTACCACTATCACCGGAATGATAATAAGCAAATAGAAATATATTTTTTCGTCGTACTGTATCATATTATACAAAGCTTCTAAATACCGTGTTTCTTAATATCCATTCTAACAAAAGCAACCCTAGTGCCAAAAGTGCCCAAAATCTAAATTTCTCTTCGTAACGATAATATTTAAATTCCTCTACTTCGGTTTTTTCTAACTTATTGATCTCATCGTAGATTTCTTCCAATGACTCATTGTCCGTAGCTCTAAAATATCTACCGCCCGTAGCACTTGCAATATCTTTTAGAAGATTTTCATCGATTTCTACTTGTCTCATGCCATATCTAAAAGAACCATCTGGATTGTATTGTATGGGAGTTAAAGCATTTCCGTTAGTTCCTATAGCGATGGTATACGTTTTAATGCCAAATTCAATAGCTAGGTCTGCAGCCGTCTGCGGCTCTATAAAACCAGAATTGTTTACACCATCGGTCAATAAAATGATAATTTTACTTTTTGCCGTACTCTCTTTAAGTCGGTTTACAGAGGTTGCCAGCCCCATACCAATGGCAGTACCGTCGTCCAATTGCCCATAAGTAATTTCAGACAGCGCATTGAGCACTATAGATTTGTCTGTGGTAATAGGTGTTTTTGTGTAACCTTCACCGGCATATACAACAAGACCTATACGATCGTTTGGTCTCTCTTTTATAAAATCTGCGGCAACTTTCTTTAATGCAGATAATCTATTGGGTTTTAGATCGCGTGCCAACATACTTGAAGACACGTCTATGGCCATAACAATATCAATACCCTTTGTAGTTTTTGTTCTGGTAGAAATATCCTCGGTCTGTGGTCTTGCCAGCGCAACTATAATGGCGCCCAAAGCCAGTAATCTTAATAAGAAAAGTAATGGTTTAAGTTTTGGTAAAATACTGTTATGGCTAAATCCTTTGGCACTAGAAATTCGTAGTGATGCAGTTTGCTCTTTTTGTTTAAAGATATACCACACAATTGCCAATGGCAGTAATAGGAACAGCCAAAAGAAATCAGGATTTGCAAATGATATATTATCGAACATTTATGCTTCTGTTTTTACTTCTACCGATGTTAAAATACGGTCTACTATTTCTTGTGCGTATGTGTCTTCTTCTAGCCAGGTGAGTATTACATATTGTTGAAAGCCTTTTCCGCCAAAAAGTAATACTGCATATTCGCCATCAATTAATTCTTCCGATCCGGGCATAGGAAACTTGCCACTACCAAAAACCTTAACACCTTTTACCCCGCTAATAGTGCTAAATTCCTCTTGTTTGGTAATGATGTTCTTAGCTCCCTGACTTTCAAAATTTGATAGTATTTGTTCAATGGTCTTATCAAATTCTGGTTCTACATCTTGTTGTGCTAAAGTGATGCTGGTTGTACCAATGTTAAAAAGTGCAATTGGACTTCTATATTCAAAAGCTTGAATATCCGCTATGGCAGCTTTTGCTTCTGCCGGTAATTTTATCTTTTGGCGTACCAGTACTTGTGGGGTTTCTAATTGTATTGGCGGAAAACCATAGCTACTTTGTACCCATTCACCTTCTAAAAGCTCTTTTGTTGGGTGGCCCAGAACAGTGTCTTTTAAATAACCGAAACCAAATTTAACACCGGCAATGGTAAAACCTATCAATATTACGGCTACTACGGATATTACGGCAATTTGTATTTTTTTCTTTTTTGCCTTTCGCTCTAATTCTTCTTGGTATTCAGCTTGCTCCAGCAATTCTTCTTCTGTAGGTTCAGGTAAAGCCTCGTGTGTTTTTTCTACTATTTGCTCAACCAGTTTTCGATCTTGTTCAGCAACAGATGTAGAAGGTTTGTTCTTTGCGAATTTTACTAAATCTGCCGTTTGTAAAATTTGTTGAAACTGTTTTATAGTATCATCATCTAGTTTTAATTCGCCAGCATCCTTTAGTAGTTCTAACTTTTCGATCAGTTGACCGGTGGTACTCTCTAAAGCAGTTACGTGGGCATCTTCTTCTAAGTATGAACGTACAATGGTGGTTAATTCAGAATAATATTGCTTGTATTCATCTTGAATTAAATACTTGGAGTTTTCTAACTTTTTAAGTTCAAGTAATGCCCTGTCGTAAGGTGGTAACAGTGCTACTTTTTCTTCTTCGGTCAATGGTTTTTTGCGTAAGACGAACCAGTAGAAAAGTGCTCCTAAAATCAAAAGGATCAAAAGACCGATAAGTAGGTATTTCCAAAAGGTATAATTACTTTTTTCTACATTGATTATTGGTTTTATGTCATACATTTTCTGATTCAGGGTATCTACAGGAACCGTAGCTACATTGATCAAAGAAGAATCGGTCATAAAACCGGTACCGTTGATGTCAATACGTTGAGATGGTAATTTATAGGCGCCAGAATCAAATTGGGTTAATGCGTATATTTTTTGGAGCGTAAGCCGATCCTTATTTCTAGTGGTATCCGTTGCAAAGGCTTCTACGGTTTCCAATGGCGAAAATGTTTGCCCTTCAGGAAAAATTACAAAGTCTGTAGAATCTATATCTACGGTAACCTTCCATTGAACCTGTTCACCTATTTTTATAAAAGTTGTATCTATCTCAGTGGATATTCGTGGACTTTCTTGAGCGCTCATTTTAGAGCCGCATAATAGAAATACGAATACGGGTAATACACGTAAAAAGTACGATACACCTATTTTATTTGTTCTATTAGTATAACTCATTCGTATCAACCTCTTCTTTTAAAATAGCCCAATAATTTTTTCACATAACTTTCATCTACCCTACAGTCTAAAACACCGCAACCTGATTTTGTAAAAGAATCCTTGAAATACGTAACACGCTCTCTGTGAAACTCAGCATAGGCATTGCGTACTTTTTTAGATTTGGTATTCACCAATTGCAATTTGCCCGTTTCGGCATCTTCCATTTGTACCATGCCCAAGTTGGGAATAGATTCTTCACGCTCATCATAAATACGGATACCCGTGACATCATGTTTGCTACCTGTAATCTTTAAAGTTTTCTCATATCCTTCATCAATAAAATCAGAAAGCACAAAAACAATGGCTTTTTTCTTCATGACACTGCTCAAAAATTTCAGCGCTTGGGCAATGTTGGTTTTATTACTTTTAGGCTTAAACTCCAATAATTCCCTAATGATTCGCAGAACATGCGTTTTACCCTTTTTGGGCGGAATAAAAAGTTCTATTTGATCAGAGAATAATATTACACCTACCTTATCATTGTTTTGTAAGGCGCTAAAAGCTAAAGTGGCAGATATCTCCGTCACAATTTCATTTTTGAACTGGTTGGTAGTACCAAATAATTCTGAACCACTAATGTCTACCATTAGCATCATGGTCAGCTCTCTTTCTTCTTCAAAGACCTTAATGTAGGGTTCGTTATAACGAGCGGTTACGTTCCAATCTATATTTCTAACATCATCTCCAAATTGATACTGCCGTACTTCACTAAACGTCATACCGCGACCCTTAAAGGTAGAGTGGTATTCCCCACCAAATATATGGTCAGAAAGACGTCTTGTCTTAATCTCTATTTTACGTACTTTTTTGAGTAGCTCTTTGGTATCCATTGTAAGGTAAACAGTTTACAGTTTCCGTTTTAAGTATCATTGGTTCAGCACAAAAATAAATCAATGCATAAAAAGCAAATGCTGAATAAGTTGTACTGTATTTAAGGAACCTCTATCTCGTTTACAATTTTGTTGATGATATCAACAGAAGTAATATTTTCCGCTTCGGCCTCATAGGTAATACCTATTCTATGTCTTAATACATCATGTACTACGGCACGTACATCTTCTGGCACAACATAGCCCCTTCTTTTTATAAAGGCATAACATTTGGCAGCAGTACCTAAATTGATACTACCCCTAGGAGATGCACCGAAACTGATCAAAGGCTTTAAGCTTTCTAAATTGTATTTTTCCGGATATCTGGTAGCGAAAACAAGATCAAGTATGTATTTTTCTATTTTCTCGTCCATATACACTTCACGAACGGCTTTTTGTGCACTAAGTATTTGATCTATGGAAACAACAGGATTAACCGTTTCATAGCTGCCCTTTAAATTTTGGCGCATGATCAATTGCTCCTCGTTTATTTTTGGATAGTCAATAACCGTTTTCAACATAAAACGATCCACTTGTGCTTCTGGTAATGGGTATGTACCTTCTTGCTCTACAGGGTTTTGTGTTGCCATTACTAAAAATGGTTTGTCAAGTACAAAGGTTTCATCGCCAATGGTCACCTGCTTTTCTTGCATGGCTTCTAGCAGTGCCGACTGTACTTTGGCAGGAGCACGGTTAATTTCATCTGCAAGAACAAAGTTTGCGAAAATTGGTCCTTTCTTTATTGAGAAATCATTCAGTTTCATGTTATAGATCAAGGTACCAACAACATCTGCGGGTAAAAGATCGGGTGTAAACTGAATTCTGCTAAAACTACCTTTTACAGCTTTTGATAAAGTGTTGATCGCTAATGTTTTTGCTAGCCCCGGAACACCTTCCAATAATATGTGGCCCTGTCCTAAAAGTCCAATTAATAATCGTTCAACCATATATTTTTGGCCAACGATCACTTTATTCATTTCAAGCATCAATAAATCGATAAAAGCGCTTTCTTGAGCAATTTTCTCATTTACTGCACTAATGTCAATTGAGGTATTTTCTTCCATTTAAAATATTATATTATTGATTGTTAAGGCTTCTAATTTTAACAGTTATGCAAATTGAAAATTAATTCAGTCAGTCGCTGTTAATGATAGGTTAAAAAATTGGAAAAGCCCTTATTTTTATGAACGTTTTAAGGTATTTCTTTTTAATTTCATTAAACAAAATACAATATATTGAAATATTCAAGAATAATTGCAGGAACTATGACCTGGGGCAAATGGGGAAAACAACTTTCTACTGCTGAAATGATAGCTTTAATGAACCATTGTGTTGAAAATAAGATTACTACGTTTGATCATGCCGATATTTATGGAGATTATACAAATGAGGAAGATTTTGGTAAGGCTTTTAGTAAGAGTAGTATCAAGAGAGAAGATGTTCAGCTTATAAGTAAATGCGGAATTCAATTCAACGTAAAAGAAAGAAGTAATAGGGTTAAGCACTATGATTATAATGCCAGCTACATTATTTCATCTGTAGAAAGGTCATTAAAAATGCTACAGACAGATTATTTGGATTTACTCTTGTTACATAGGCCAAGCCCTTTAATGGATCCTTCAGAAATTGCCGAAGCAATAGATAAACTAAAAATTGAAGGAAAGATCAAACAATTTGGAGTGTCCAATTTCTCACCTTCCCAAATACAATTGATAGAGAAAGAGATTCAGGTAGAAGCCAATCAAGTAGAATTTTCACTTTCGTCCAATGGGGTAATGAATGATGGAACATTGGATGACTGCGTAACTTTTGACAGACTAGCCATGAGCTGGAGCCCATTGGGAAGTTATTTTAGGGAAGATTCCAAGGCAAATCTTAGGATAAAAACGGTATTGGCAGACCTGACCAAAAAGTATGGCGCTACAGAAGACCAGTTGCTCTTGGCATGGATTTTAAAACACCCAAGTACTATACATCCTGTGGTTGGTACCGCAACACCACAACGGTTGAAACTAGCCATGGATGCCGTTGAAATTGACATGGAGTTACAGGATTGGTTTATTTTACTTGAGGCTAATGAGGGGCACGAAGTTGCATAATTAAAAAAGAAAATGACAAAAACAGCATTTATTACAGGCGCTACAAGCGGCATAGGAAAATCAACGGCAATTCATTTTGCCTTAAAAGGAATAAACTTGGTGTTGTGCGGTAGAAGACAAGACCGTTTAGATGCCCTTGAAAAAGAATTGGGGAAAGAAGTACAAATTCATTCGTTGAATTTTGATATTAGAAGTAAGGAAGCTGTTCATGCGGCCATAGCATCTTTACCTAGTGAATTTTCTCAAATAGATATTCTAATTAACAATGCCGGTAATGCCCATGGTTTAGATACCATACAAGATGGTAGTATAGATGATTGGGATGCCATGCTTGATATTAATGTAAAGGGTTTGCTATATGTTTCAAAGGCATTGCTACCGCAAATGATAGCGCGTAAATCTGGGCATATCATCAATATTGGTTCAACTGCAGGTAAAGAAGTGTACCCAAAAGGAAATGTGTATTGCGCCAGTAAGCATGCCGTTGATGCCATTAACCAAGGTATGCGGATAGATTTAAACGGTACAGGTGTACGTGTTGGTGCCGTTAACCCTGGTTTGGTAGAAACCGAGTTCAGTAATGTAAGGTTCAAGGGAGATGAAGAAAGGGCAGATAGTGTTTACAAGGGTTTTCAACCTTTAAAACCAGAGGATATTGCCGATATTATTTATTTTGTAGTTACCAGGCCATATCATGTAAATATTGCAGATTTGGTAGTTATGCCCACCGCCCAAGCTTCTTCAACAATTGTAGATAAAACGTAGGTCATTAATAATTAGAAGTTTACATTTAAAAAAAATAGCTCAAAATGATCAATAAACGGCTTTTGGTAAAAAACTTGCTCGCACATAATGATGAGAACAGTTTTTACGATAAAAAGCGGTTTATTGCAATTGGGGAAAAGGAGGGGAAAGGCAAATTCTTAAAGCACGTTTGTGCTTTGGCCAATAGCAACCCATCCAATAATTCATTCATTGTTATTGGAGTTGAAGATGAGGATAATAGTATTGTAGGTGTAGATTTTTTTGATGACAGCAAGATTCAGAATTTAGTGAACGCTTATTTGGATAATCCACCGTTGATCTCTTATGAAAATATTCCTTTTCCACATTTGCCCGAAGGTAAAGTTGTGGGCTTGGTTACCATAAAATCTATTGGAAAAATCTGCTCGCTCAGAAAAAATATTTGGAAGTATTATGGAGGTTCTGTTTTCTTTAGGGAAGGCAGTATAAGCTTGCCAAAAGTGTTTGATATTGAATTGAAAGATATTAATTCTGAAGCGGTCGCCACCATTGAGCAACACGCCAAGAATAATATTGAACTTACGTTAGACGGTGTAATTGATTTTATTAATCACCGTCACAAGGATCTTGAAAGTGATTATAAAGTTTTTAAAGAACAGTTTGTAGTCTGTTGGGCGGGTAATAAGAAGGTGGTCAATGGTGTTACCTATTATTATCGTGTTGATATAGAATTAATCAACGAGCAAGTAAAACTCTTCTATTCAAATTTAGATGAGGTAACTATAACCTATGACAATGATTCTTTTTCCACAATAGAGTTTGTGCAATTGGGCTTGGGCGCAAAGCAAAAATATTACCCGTTAGAAAAGGTTGTCATTAATTTTAGTGAAAATGGCACCTATCAAATTAAAAGCGATTTGTTGTTTGATCCACCTGTACATGATAAAGAGGAATTGAAGAAAATCTATGAAAGTAACAATGCCTTGGTGATTAAGGCAAAGAAAAATGTAGAACTGACCATTGCAGAAATAAAGCAATTAAAATATTTGGCAGATTCTTATTTGATATGTTTTTTAAACGGATTTGAAGAAGCAAAGGAGCGCATGGAAAAAGCAAGACAGATTTTAAAACCTAAGTATCCTAATATAAATGCTTCGCTCAAAGAAGCACTTCGTGTATTAAGAAAAGTTAAATATTCTTAATCCACAGTTGCTCGTAGGGTTTTAAAGGTAATTCGTTACGTATTAATTCTAATGTTTTTCCGGAAAGCAAATCAGTAGATTTTTTGCCCGTGTGAATGCCTATAGAAAGTAGCCAGCCTACGTTTATCATCTCGGTGACCTCGTTAAAATTACTCAGTACCCAAATAGTTTCGTTTTTATTGGTACGTTCAAAAACAAATATATGTTCATTAGGGCAACCATGTACTTTAAGGTCGTTAGTGTCGGCAAATACGCTATGCTCTTTTCGTATGCGGATCATATCTTTTAATCCGTTATAAACTATAGAGGGGGCACTTTTTATATCTTTTTCAATTTTAGAAACTACATCCCAATTTTGTATGGGTCTGTTAACCCACCTATTGTCATTTATATGCTCTTGGTTTTGCTCATAGCTATAATCATTTAAAGTGGCGATTTCATCACCAGCATAAATCATGGGTATGCCACCGTAGGTTAAAATTATGCCGTGCATCATTAAAATTTTAGCGATGGCATAGTCAATAATTTTATCATTCTTTTGCTCAAGTGCGGTTTCTAAACCTAATAAGGATGCGGCACTTCCGGTTATTCTACCATCTCCATTTTTAGGGTTGTACATGAACATGAGCCCTTTTGCTGGCGACCAATCTAACTTTCCACAATAATAGTTAAGAATAAACTGTTTGTGTGCCGTAGGGTCATAACCCATAGCCCTTACAAAATCATCATCATAGCCAAGACCAATATCATCATGACAGCGTATGTAATTGATCCAAGTGGCATCCTCTGGTTTTGTAGGAATATCAGAAACGCTTTTTACCAATAAAGAGGCTTTTTTGGTGGCTATTGAATTCCAAAGCAATGCCATTAAAGAGGCGTTGTAGGCAACTTCACACTCATTACCGGTTAATATGCCTTCCCCAAAATACTTTATAATATTTCTAGGAGCTACAATAGCTTCCGCTAAAAGAATAACACCAGGTGCCACAACTTGTAAGCACATTCTAAAAAGGGAAATTAGGGTATGGGCTTCCGGTAAATTTTGTGACAGTGTACCTAGTTTTTTCCATAGAAACGCAAGAGCATCAAAACGGATAACATCTACCCCCAAATTTGCAAGTCCAACTAAATTACTGAGCATTTCAATGAACACTTCTGGGTTTCTATAATTTAAATCCCATTGGTAACTATTGAAACAGGTCATTACCCATTTTTCCATTTCAGGGCAATAGGTAAAATTACCAGGTGCAGATTGCGGAAAAATTTCGGGCATGGTTTTTTCGAACTCGTCAGGGATATGACGGTCAGGGTAGGTGTAGTAATAGTTTTGATAATGAAGATCACCTTTTTTTGCTTTTTGTGCCCACTCAAATTCATCTGAAGTATGGTTAACAACAAAATCAAGCATTAAGAACATATTGTTTTTACGTGCCTTTTTGGTGAAATCCAAAAAATCTGCCTTGGTACCATACTTACTATCAATATCATGATAGCTGTTTACGGCATAACCGCCGTCATTTTCACCATCTGGCCGGGTGGTAATAGGCATTAGATGTAGAAAATTAATTCCTAGATCATCAAAATAAGGCAGTTTATCTTTAAGTCCGTTAATGTCTTTGTTAAACCTATCAACATACATTTGCATACCCACCATTTGTTCGCTTTGGTACCAATTACCAGAATTTAAACGGTCAATGTCTTGATTTTGCAGTTCTTTTGGTCGGTTTTTAAAGAGTGATTCTAAGGTATTTAACAGCGTATTAAAAAATACTTTGTGTTCTTTCTCTTGGTATAAAGAGAAAAATTGGGTTTTAATAAGAGAAATGTTTGTAGCTAACCTCTGATCAAACAAAGATTGGGTACTTCTTTTCTTTTGGTCCCTAGAGGCCAACAATCTTAATAATTTCGCCTGGTTCATATTAAGAATCTAATTGTTGTAAAGTAGGTAAAGATTCTATTGCACCAAAGTTTTCTGTTGTGATGGCGCCGGCTTTATTAGCTCTGGCAACCATGTTGGTCAATAGGTTTTCGTTTGTAAGTAAGTCTTCAAAATTTGAGTATTGCGCAATTTGTTGAAGAAAGCAGCCAATGAAAGCGTCACCTGCGCCTGTAGTGTCTTTTGGGGAGACTTTTATACTAGGTATGGTCTTCTTAAATTTTTCGGTACTTAATAATGTACCTGCTCCACCAAGGGTAACAACTATAATTTTTGTTCCCATTTCATGAAAAATTTGGCAAGCATCTTCAAGGTCCTCTTTATCGGAAAGAAGTTGGGCTTCTTCAAGGCTAAATTTGCATAAATGAGATTTTTCAATAAAAGGATGGCATTTTCTAATAAATACTTCCTCTTTATTTTTCCAAAGGTCAACTCTATAGTTAGGGTCAAAACTGATAATGGCATTTTTGGTAAGACCATCAAAAAGATATCTGCTATAAGTTTCCTCTAACGGACCTCCCAATAAAGCTGTTGCAGCGCCAAAGTGTATTATATTATTATCAAAATTTGATTTTAGTGAAGAATCATAGGTAAGCTCTTTATCTGCACCACGGCTAAACACAAAATCTCTTTCACCATCTTCGGCAATAGAAACAAAAGCTAGAGTAGTGAAGGTATCGCTTTTCTGTGCTAACGAAATATCTACTTTTTCATTTTCAAGAATACGCAATAGAAAAGAGCCAAATGGATCATTGCCAACTGCACCAACAAAGAAGCTGTCACCACCAAGCTTGCTAATAGCACAAGCTACATTGGCAGGTGCACCACCTGCTTTTTTGGAAAATTCTTTTGCTTTTGATAAATCTTTGCCTTGGTTCTCGGCAACAAAATCAATCAGTAATTCTCCAATACAAAAAACCTTTTTCATAGTACAAAAAGAAAATTAGGAGGTCTAAGTTAAATAGAAATGGTCGCTTCATCCTAAATAATCTTAAATAAATATTAAATTATGGTTGTGTACGGTTTATTTTTATGATTTATTACCCAAGGTATTTTGGGTCTGTTGCCTAATTGCATATCTTGAATTGCACATTTTTAAAACACAAACCGACTATGAGCATATTTGATGAAATTAAGAAAAAACTAAGTCATGAATTTATTGACATAATAGAATGGTTAGATACTAGCAATGATACCATTGTACATAGATTTGAGCGTTATCAAAACGAAATTAAGAATAACGCAAAACTGATCGTAAGGGAAGGGCAAACCGCAGTTTTTATTAATGAAGGGCAGTTGGCAGATGTTTTTAAACCTGGTACGTACACACTAAACACCCAAAACCTACCTATTCTTACAACGTTAAAAGGATGGAAATATGGATTTGATAGTCCGTTCAAGGCAGAGGTATATTTCGTAAATACCCGTTTGTTTACAGATGAGAAATGGGGAACTAAAAATCCGTTCATGCTTAGTGATGACCGGTTTGGTCTGGTAGAAATACGTGCTTTTGGTACTTATAGTTTTAGAATAAATGATCCAGGTAAGTTTGTAGTAGATGTAGTGGGTACCGATGGTAATTTTACCAATTATGAAGTAAACGAACATTTAAAAAGTTTAATTGTAACCCGATTTACAGATACTGTTGGCGAAGCCAATTTGCCTATAGAGTTATATGCGGCCAATACCAGTGAACTCTCTGAAACTTGCCAAGAGGTTATGCAACCTGAGTTCAATAGGGTAGGTATAGAATTAGAGCGATTCTACATTGAGAATGTGTCTATGCCAGAAGAACTTAAAAAGGAAATTTTTGAGTACAGCCGTTTAGATAAATTGGACATGGGTAAACTGGCACAGTTCAAAGCGGCCAAGGCTATGGAGCTGGCAGCAAAGAACGAAGGCGGTACAGCAGGTGCTGGCATGGGCATGGGCATGGGTTTTGTGCTGGCTCAGCAAATGGGTGGTCTTATGGGACAACCGGCAGCACAGCCAATTGGTGGTCAAGCAGTACAACAACCACAGGCGCCACCACCAATACCAGCACAGGTTAGTTATTTCTATGCTGTAAACGGTCAGCAGTTGGGCCCTGTTTCTTTTGAGAAATTAAAGGAGCTCTTTGCAGGCAGAACCATTAATAGAGACTCCTTAATTTGGAAACAAGGAATGGAAAATTGGGCGGCACTTAAAGAAATTGAGGAGTTAAAGTCTTTCTTGGGTGGTAATACACCACCACCTTTACCAACGGTCTAAAAAATGTAAAAATATTACTGGACAATCTTTCTTTTTTAGATAAGGTATACTCTCTATGGACGATATTCAACAATCGGAATATAAAAAAGCGTGCGCCAATTGTGGGGCAGAACTTAAATTTAAGCCAGGTTCCCATCAACTTACCTGCGAATATTGTGGTTATGAAGAATTTATTGAACAATCTAAGAGCAGTTTTGAAGAACTAGAACTAGAGCACTACTTAAAAATTGTTGGTGAAAATGCTTATACCGACACCATTGAGTTATTGCATTGTAAAAATTGTGGGGCAAACCAGCATGTAGAGGAAAACTATAAATCATTAAATTGTGTGTACTGTAGTGAACCTTTAATACGGGAAGACGTTGAAAAAGAAGGTTGGATCTTGCCCGGTGCCTTGGTACCGTTTGAATTGGATGCAAAGAAGGCACAATCTATTTTTAAATCTTGGGTAGGCAAAATTTGGTTTGCACCGGATAATTTGAAAAAAGCAGCATTAGATCCAGAAGGTTTGCATGGTCTTTATATTCCTTACTGGACTTTTGATGCCAATCTTTTTGCGTCTTATCAAGGGCAAAGAGGAGATTATTATTACGAAAATCAGACCTATAATAGTGATAAGGGCAAAAGAACTAGAAGGGTTCGTAAAACAAGATGGACGTATGCTTCTGGTAAAGTAGATGGGTTTGTTGATGACATCTTGATCAGTGCATCGGAAAAAAAGAGAAAAGAAATACCGTCAAAGGTTGCTTTTTGGAACCTAAAGGATTTGGTGGTATTCAACTCCAAATATTTATCGGGGTTTGTAACAGAGAAATATACCGTTTCATTAAAAGAAGGTCATCATAAGTCTTTTCAAGAAGCCAAAAATATAGCCTATAACTGGATCAGAAGAGACATTGGTGGCGATACCCAACGAGTGGCAAATGCCGACATTAAATTATCTAACGAGAAATTTAAACATATTCTGCTTCCTGTTTATATAAGCTCCTACAGATATGAGGGAAAGGAATATAACTTTTATATAAATGGACAAACCGGGGTGCTTAGCGGAAATAGGCCATATTCATTCTGGAAAATCTTCTTTTTAGTACTTTTTATACTTGTCATAATCACCATAATTGCGATTTTTGCTAAATGAATATAAATAGAACACTGGTTGTAGGTGACATTCATTCGGGCTTACAAGCGTTAAAACAAGTGCTTAGTAAAGCAGCTGTATCAGAACACGATACTATAATATTTTTAGGGGACTATATAGATGGATGGAGTGAAGCGGTAGAAACTATTGATTACCTACTAGAATTAAAGAAAAAATACAATTGCATATACCTAAGGGGCAATCATGATGAACTTTGCTATGAATGGTTGACAGGTAAAGCAGATAACCCAACTTGGTTTATGCATGGTGGTGAAGCTACTTCCAATTCTTACGCCAATATTTCTAGCGAGGATAAAGAGATTCATCTCAATTTTTATGAAAGTCTAGAGAATTATCACTTAGATACCGAAAATAGGTTGTTTTTACATGCAGGATTTACTAACTTAAAAGGTATTGAGCATGAATATTTTAAAAAAACGTTTTACTGGGACCGTACCTTATGGGAGCTAGCTCTTTCTCTGAACAAAAATTTAGAAGAAGATCATATACATTACCCAAAACGACTAAAGAACTATTCTGAAATCTATATTGGTCATACACCAGTAACAAGAATTGGTAAAACTACACCGCAAAAAGCGGCCAATGTTTGGAATATTGACACAGGTGCAGCTTTTAAAGGACCTTTGACCATTTTCAATGCAGATTCAAAAGAATACTGGCAAAGCGATCCCGTACATACGTTTTACCCTAATGAAAAGGGTAGAAACTAAGAAAACAGTTAACTTTACTAAAAATGGATTGTTTAAATGACGATCTTTGATAAAAAATAAACTATGTCTACTAAAAATATAAGATTAGAAGTGATGCAGGCTTTAGAGCCTCAGGTAGAAGGATTTATGGATTCTTTCCTTATTAAACCAGAGGATATATGGCAGCCTACGGATTTTTTACCAAATTCTGAAAAAGATACATTTTTACAAGAAGTAAAAGATATTAGAGAGGAGTCTAAAGAACTTGGTTATGATTTTTGGGTAACCATGGTAGCGGATACGATAACTGAAGAAGCTTTGCCAACCTATGAATCTTGGTTGATGGATGTAGTAGGTATAGACCAACATGGTGATCATAAGACCAATGGTTGGGCAAAATGGGTAAGAGCTTGGACAGCAGAAGAGAATAGACATGGCGATGTGTTGAACAAGTATCTATATTTATCCGGTAGGGTAAATATGAGAGAAATAGAGTTGACCACCCAACATTTAATTTCAGACGGTTTTGATATTGGTACGGATCGTGACCCTTATAAGAACTTTGTATATACCTCTTTTCAAGAATTGGCTACCAATATTTCACACAAGCGTGTTGGGCAAATGGCTAAGAAGAAAGGAAATACCCTGTTAGGTAAAATGTGTACAATTATTGCAGGTGATGAAATGAGGCACCACTTGGCATATAGAGAATTCGTTAAGACTATTTTTGGCGAAGATCCATCTGGTATGATGATTGCCTTCGCAGATATGATGAAGAAGAAGATTGTAATGCCTGCTCATTTTTTAAGGGAGTCCGGTGGTACAATTGGATCGGCATTTGAGAATTTTTCAAATTGCGCACAACGTTTAGGTGTATATACAGCACAGGATTATGTAGATATATTAAGCAAATTAAATGCTTATTGGCAGTTAGATTCTGTACGTTCTTTAAATGAGGAAGCAGAAAAGGCTCGTGATTATTTAATTAAATTACCGGCAAGGTTAGAGCGAATTGCGGAAAGAATGAAATTTCCAGAAGATCAATATCACTTTAAGTGGGTAGAAGCTAATGGAGCATTATAAAATAAAAAATCCCGATAATTCATTATCGGGATTTTTTTTGCTAAACGGTGATTTATAGTTTACCGTGTTTATGCTCATCTTGCCATTTAACAAGTTCTGTCCATTTACCTTCATAACACATTTTAGCTTGCATTGGCCAAGATGCCGGGTCGTGTATCTTATACCGTGTTCCACCTGTATCCAATATTTTCTGACAATCTTCAAGACTGGCTTCAGAAAGTGCTTTCCAGGTTTTAATACCATGGTCTTTGAACATACCTTCAATTTTTGGACCAATACCTTCTACAAGTTTTAAATCGTCTTGTTTAACGGTTTTGCCAAAAGCAGCTTTTGCAGCAGCGCCATCAAAAGCTAAGGCGCTACTTGTAGCGGCGCCGGCGGCAAATGATGCTGCTGTAGCAGAAGCACCAAGATTTGTGCTTGTTGTTGGCGGTACGGCTTTGCTAGCGGCAATTACCTTTTGGTTGCAGGCATCAAGGTCAGCTTTTAATTTAGTGTTGCTTGCCTTTAAGTTGTTCAATTCTGCCAATTGGGCGTTTAACTTTGTATTATTGGCTTTAAGACTGTTTATTTCAGCAGAGTTGTCAATTACTTTGGTAGAACTTTTACCGAGTAGATAACCTAAAATACCGCAGATAAGACCTACTAACAATGGAATTATCCAGCACCAAATACTCATATTTTCAAAATTCATGATTTTACTTATTTATAGGATTAGTGTATGTTTTAATTTAATGTAATAACTGTTCTTCTATTTTTTTCTCTGCCTTCTTCGGTAGCATTTGTTGCAATAGGTTGGGTCTGCCCTTTGGATGTAGCAATGATTTTACTTTCAGCTATACCGTTTTGCATTAGATAGTTTTTGGCGAATTCTGCCCTGTCTTGCCCTAGCCTCATGTTAGTACTTGCTTGTCCAGTAGCATCGGTATGGCCTACAACACTTACTGTTGCATCTTCAACTTTATCTATATATCTAGAAATATCTGCAACCTTTTGGCGCTGCTCGGCATCTAGGTAAATAGAAGCTTCTGCAGTATTAAAGTAAAGTATTAACGGGTCGGCTTTAATTTTCTCATAAAGGGCATTAAGGTCATCCTTTTCATTAACAGATCGCTCTTCAATATCAAAAGAAGCCGCACCCCAATAGGTATTTTCTTTAGGTACCATGTCATCCATTAGTTTGCCCAAAGTATTTATTTGTGCAGTAGAAATACCTTTAGATGCTAAATCATTTTTTATGGCATTGGCTCTTGCTAAACCTAAATTAGGAAACGCTGAGTTGTTCTCTTCTTCACTTGTGTAATAACCGGTGACATTGACTACGTTGCCATCATTTGCTTCTAAATAGCTCTTAAGACCATTAATGCCTTTTGTAAGGTTGGCGCTTAAAGGCATTAAAATAGCATTGGAAGAGACATTAAAATTGTAGTTGTCATTAGTATTATAGGCAAATCCGTTTGCATCAATTGCAAAAGGGTAAGATGTTGCCGAGGGTTCTTTTACGATTACTTTTTCTTTAGCGGGTTCTTCATGTGTACTTGTTGCATTACATTCGCTACAATAAGTGATAAAGAAATAAGTACCTATTAGAATGGTAATCAACATACCTAATAAATACGTTATTGTTTTTGTCATTATTAATACTGTTTAGTGTTTAGCCCACAATTTATTAAAAAAATCTTAAAAATGTTAAATCATTTGAGCCTAATTGCCTTACAGTCAATCATTATAGTAATAACATTTATGTAGCGTATAGTACCAAGTATACGATCAGTTGGTGAGATTGTAAAAAAAGTTAATGATGCAACAACTATTAATTGCAATTTTGCGTAAGTATTTAAATGGTATGCATCTCCCCACAAAGTTTGGGCATTGATTATACAATTTAAAGTTTTGAGTTAGTTGGTTAAAAAATCCTGTCTTCAATATGTCGACAGGATTTTTTTATGTTCAATAGTTTATAAAGTAGGTTTCCATCTATACAATTTTTACATGAATTTGTACAGATTTCACACCATTAAAGGATACAATTTGTTAGCTTGAAACAGCTGTATTTGTATTGAAAATGAAGAAAAAAATAAAAAAGTGTTTCAATTTTCTTTGCATGTTTATCGTACTGGGCACTCAAACATTATTACATGGAAGTTGGTCTCATGAACCAACAAATAGAAAAGCTGCTTAGATAATAAACATGCAAAAGAAAATATGATTTGATTATAGGTCGAATTTTATTCCCTGAGCCAATGGCAGTTCGGTAGTAAAATTAATGGTATTGGTCTGTCTTCTCATATACACTTTCCATGCATCTGAACCACTTTCACGACCACCGCCAGTTTCTTTTTCTCCACCAAAGGCACCGCCGATTTCTGCGCCAGAGGTACCAATGTTTACATTAGCTATACCGCAATCACTGCCCCAAGCAGAAAGAAAACGTTCTGCCTCTCTTAAATTATTGGTCATAATTGCAGATGACAGCCCTTGAACAACTCCATTTTGAATGGCGATGGCATTTTCAACGTCACCGGAATATTTTAAAAGATAGAGAACAGGTGCGAAAGTTTCGTGCTGAACAATTTCAAAATCATTACTAGCCTCTGCAATGGCAGGTTTAACATAACAACCACTTTCATAGCCTTCACCATCTAAAACACCACCCTCAACAATTAATTTACCACCTTCTTCAACTACCTTTTTCAAAGCATTTTTATAATGTGAAACAGCATCAGTATCAATCAATGGTCCTACGTGGTTATTCTCATCTAATGGATTACCTATTCTTAATTGTTGGTAAGCGGCAACAACGGCATCTTTCACCTTATCATACATAGATTCATGAATAATCAATCTTCTGGTTGAAGTACAACGTTGCCCAGCCGTTCCTACGGCACCAAAAACGGCTCCTATAACGGTCATTTTTAAATCGGCATCCGGTGTAACAATAATAGCATTGTTTCCGCCCAACTCCAATAGAGATTTTCCAAGACGGGCGGCAACTGCTTGGGCAACTATTTTACCCATTCTAATTGAACCCGTAGCGGATACCAACGGTATTCTATTATCTTGGGTCATAAGTTCACCAATCTTATAATCGCCGTTTATTAAGCAGGAAATTCCTTCGGGTAGGTTATTTGCCTTAAAAACTTCAGCAGCAATGTTTTGGCAGGCTACACCACATAAAGGGGTTTTTTCTGATGGTTTCCAAACACAAACATCACCACAGATCCATGCCAACGCTGTATTCCATGCCCATACGGCAACCGGGAAGTTAAAGGCGGAAATAATACCCACTACACCAAGTGAATGGTATTGCTCGTACATTCTATGCCCAGGTCTTTCAGAATGCATGGTCAATCCGTGCAATTGTCGAGAAAGACCAACGGCAAAATCGCAGATATCTATCATTTCTTGCACTTCTCCTAAACCTTCTTGGTAGCTTTTTCCCATTTCATAGGAAACCAGTTTTCCAAGGGGCTCTTTTAGCTCTCTAAGTTTGTCACCAAATTGTCTTACAATTTCGCCACGTTGAGGTGCGGGTTTTGTTCTCCATTGCTTAAAAGCAGTGGTAGCAGAAGACATTACTTTTTCATAATCTTCTTTTGTGGTCGTTTTTACCTTTGCAATTAAAGATCCGTCTACAGGTGAGTAAGATGAGATAATATCACCTGAGGAGAAATAATCTGATCCGGTTGATGTACCGTCATTTACCTCTTTAATTCCAAGTGCCTTAAGGGCATCATGTATTCCAAAATCTGCTGCTATTTTTGACATTTTATAACTTTTTACGCAATTAATGTTAGATATATTACAAAAATACAAAGAATTTTGTCTTTAGGAAGAACTAATTACGACTAGGCAAATTTGACGATCAACCATAGAATAATACCTGCCAAGGCAGGTACACTCTGTACAATAAATATCTTTTTGCTTACCGAAACGGCACCGTACATACCGGCGACAGTAACACAGCCTAAAAAGAAAAGGGCTACGTTGCATGACCAGTTACCATCAGAAATCAGTAAGGACCAAATTAACCCTGCTGCCAAAAAACCATTGTAAAGTCCTTGGTTTGCCGCCATTTGTTTAGTGGGTATAAATAAATCTTTCGGGAAATTTTTAAACACCTTTCTACCGGTAGTGGTCCATGCGAACATTTCTATCCATAAGATATAAACATGAATAAATGCTACAAGTACTGTAATTATTTTAGCTAATACTATCATTCTTCCTTGGCAATAAAACGTTCGTCAACAGGCATTACCGTGCCGCAATTATCACATGTTCTCAATTCTTTTGAACTGTAAAAATGTTTAAAGTGTGCTAAAAAATCTTTTTCTATGTCATGAAGGGTGAAATAGGCTTCATAGAGTTTATGATTACAATTGTCACAAAACCAAAGCAAACCATCATCAACATTCATGCTAGCTCGTTTTCTTTCAATGACCAAGCCAATAGATCCTTCTTTACGAACAGGAGAATGTGGCACTTTAGCAGGATGCAAATACATATCTCCCGGACCTAATTTCATGGTCCTTTTTTTACCGTCTTCTTGAATGTGAACTTCTATATTTCCTTCTAATTGATAAAACAGCTCTTCGGTTTCGTTGTAATGGTAATCTTTACGTGCATTTGGTCCGGCTACGATCATGACAATATAATCGCCAGCATCTTTATATAAGTTTTTATTTCCAACAGGAGGTTTTAGTAATGCTCTGTTATCTTCTATCCATTTGTTGAGATTAAATGGTGCTTGTATACTCATTTCACTGAAATTAATTGAAAGTTAATTAAACGATCGTTTCTCACTGAAAAGTTAAGCATAAAAAAAGCCTTTGTATAACAAAGGCTTCTTAAAATTATATTTTACGATGTTTTATCTAAAGAACAACTGTGTAAAGTATAGGTCGCCATTGCTATTTTGGTTAATGCTTATGGCTGAGTAGTTGTATTCACCTTCAATATTTACTCTATGCCCCGGACTTTCTAACCATGCCTCAAAAGCTTCTTCAATAGTGTCATAATTTCTTGCAACATTTTCTGCTACAAAAACTGCACCGGTTCTCTTTGAAATATTCTCTGCACGTTGCGTAAAATTATCATGACTAGTATTTCCTTTAGAAATCATATAGTCGGTATGAAGCGTTGCATAATAATAGGTGGTACTTTCAAATTCCATTTCATTTAATCCTATACTAGCTCTATATGTATTTATTATTTCAAAAAGTTCATCTTCCAGTGTACTGTGATTTTTAGAAGATGCCAAAGTATATTGCTCTAGGGTGTCTTCAGATTTACTCTCGTAACCTGCGAAATTCTCATATTTTGAACAAGATGATAAAGTGATGACTATTAATACTATTAAGAAAGGAAATTTAATTTTCATAGGGGGAATAGTTGTTGTCTTATTGAGTGCCAAAAGTAGTTTAGTGAGTAGGCTTAAAAAGAAGAACATCTATAGATAGGGTAAAATATTCGATAAGCTGCATCTAATTGAAATAGAAGTACTCATCGGTAAAATACACTTTGATTTACATCGTAAAAAAGTGCATTTAATATGATTTTTCCCACTTAATCTGCAAAACGGAACATGTCATCCCAAAGCAGTCATGTTCAAGCGTTGGATATTCACGAATTAGGAGTTGAAAAAAATTATTACTGCTTGTAGAAAAGTTGTGTAAAGTAGTAATTGCCGAAATCATCTTTTTTGACACTAATGGCGGTATGGGTAAAATCTCCTTCCATGGTTTTTTTATGGCTACTACTTATATACCAACCTTCAAAAGCTTCTTGTGCGGTATCATAATCTTTGGCAACATTCTCAGCCACCATTTCAACAGATATCTCAGAATCTATGTTTGAAGCGCGAGAGCTAAAATTGTCATGGCTAATGCTACCTTTAGAAATCATGTAATCTGTATGCAGGTTTGCATATTTATATGCTACATCGCTAAACCGCAAAGTATTAGTGTTGAGACTAAGTCTATGTGTGTTGACAATATCCAGTAGGTCCTGCTCTATAGTTAAAACATTTTCAGCTTCCAATACAGGCGTTTCTTCAAGAGAATCGCTAGTACAAGAACCAAGAAAAAGTAATAAAAAGACAGTGACCGCATTAAGCAATCTCATTTTCATATAAGTGTCTTTTAATTAGCCTCTCGGCGTAGCGAAGTAGGTAAGAAGGTGAGAATGTTCTAAGTTCTCTATTTTCGATTTGGGTTATCGATAACGTAATATTATATAAAAATTGAACACAGGGGAGGAACAATATTACTTATTCGACAAAGTGCACAATATGTAAGATTATTGAACGATCAAATTTAGATTGTCATCGATTCTTCGCTAGACTCTTCTGGCATTACTTCTGTCTTAAGAACAGTATCAAATATTAACGCACCTATATCTTTAATGGGTTGGTAAAGTATAGACTCTTTCTTGGTTTCATCTGTAAGTAGGTTCAAGGAGGTATCCATACGATCAAAAAAGATAAATGCGGCCCCTAATAGAATAGCTACTTTTAAGGTGCCAAAAATTCCACCGGCTATTTTATTCAACCACCCTAACATAGCAAAATTGGCGACTTTGGTCAATAATTTTCCGGCTAGGTTCACTACTATAATGATAAGGATCAACGTAATTATAAAAGCTATAATACTCATATTACGTTCATTCCAATCTAAATGGTTAGATAGATAGTTGCCTGTTATATATGAAAAGTGAATAGCGCCAAAAATACCGGCTACCAAGGCTACTATAGAAGCAATTTCCATGAATAGTCCGTTATTATATCCTTTCCACAGACCCCAAATGAGCGGTAATCCAAGTAAAATATCCAAAAGTCCCATTCGTATAGTGTTTTGACAAATATAGAACTTTGATTTGTACCTTTGCAAGGTCTAGATTATAGTAGATAGCAGGTTGATATGGCAAGGGATATACAGTTAAAAGAACGTTGGGATTATTTAGTAGAGAAACTATCTGAAAAGTTTTCTGATGGAGATCCGTTAGAATTGGATGCTATCATCTACTTGGTGGGTGTTCAAGAATTGGGCCAATATCATAGAAAATACAAGAAAGATGATAAACTAGACCTTATGCACATAGCAATTTGCAGATTGTTGGAGCCTTACGGTTTTTATGAGTTTAGCTTTTTTGATGAAGATGGCTGGCCACATTATAATGTATTAGAGGAACTACCTTCTCTAAAAGCGGGTGAGCAAACGGTGCTCATGAAAGAAGCAATTGTCTCTTACTTCCTGGAAAAAGAATTTATAAAGTAATTACATTGAATAACTGTTCGGAAAAAAGAGCTGCCTAAAATGTATAGGTAGAGAAATTATCTTGAATAGAAATATACTTGGTCCATTAGATTTTTGATGTTTGAATTGGGTATTAAATCTGCTATATTTAAAGAAATAACTATAGCACATGTCAAGGCAATTTATAATATCATTAGATCAAGGTACCACTAGCTCAAGAGCTTTATTGGTAGACCATGATGGAACTATTCAAGGAATGGTTCAAAAAGAATTCAAACAAATTTTTCCAAAATCGGGTTGGGTAGAGCATGATCCAAAAGAGATTTTAGATTCTCAAATGATGGTTTTAAAAGAGCTTCTTGAAAAAGAAGTAAAGCCTTCAGAAATTATGGGCATTGGTATTACCAACCAAAGGGAAACTACTGTGGTTTGGGATAAAAATACCGGAGAACCTATTTATAATGCCATTGTTTGGCAAGATAAACGTACAGCTGATATTTGCGAACATCTTAAAAAATCCGGTCTTACGGAGCATGTAAAGAAGACTACTGGTCTGGTTATAGATTCCTATTTCTCTGGCACCAAGGTAAAGTGGATTTTGGATAATGTTGAGGGAGCAAAAAAGAAAGCACAGGCAGGAGATTTGTTAATGGGCACCATTGATACCTGGTTGGTTTGGAACATGACCAAAGAACATAATCACGTAACGGACTATACCAACGCATCACGAACTATGATTTACGATATCGTAAATTTAAAATGGGATGACAAAATGCTAAAGGTGTTAGATATACCCAAAACCATGCTTCCAGAAGTAAAACCATCTTCTGCTCATTTTGGTAATTATGAAATTGATGGTGTTAAAATACCTATTGCAGGAATAGCGGGAGATCAACAGGCAGCGCTTTTTGGTCAGGCTTGTTTTAAAAAAGGTTCAGCTAAAAATACCTACGGTACAGGTTGTTTTATGCTAATGAATACGGGAGAAAAGCCACAGTTTTCTAAAAACGGATTGCTGGCCACTATAGCTTACGGTTTAAATGGTAAGGTACACTATGCACTAGAAGGAAGTATTTTTATTGCAGGTGCCGCAATACAATGGTTGCGAGATGGTCTAGAGTTGATAGACCACGCTAAGGAAACAGAAGAACTGGCCAACTCCATTGAAGGTGAAAACCCGGTTTATGTGGTGCCGGCGTTTGCAGGTCTTGGGGCGCCCTATTGGGATATGTATGCAAGGGGAGCAGTATTCGGTTTAACGCGTGATACCGGTAAAGCTCATTTGGCGAAAGCAACACTAGAGGCACTTGCATATCAAACAAAGGATATTTTAAAGGCTATGGAAGATGATTCTGGTATTCAACTTAAGAACTTAAGGGTAGATGGGGGTGCATGTGCTAACGACCATTTAATGCAATTTCAAGCCGATATCTTGGATTCAGAGGTGCATAGACCAGAGATTATTGAATCTACCGCAATGGGTGCGGCATTTTTAGCGGGCATAGAGGTCGGGTTCTGGCAACAGTCAGATATTGATGAGAGTAGACCAATGAACAAAATATTTACCCCAACTTTTGACCGTGTAAAAAGAAAGCGCCTATATAAGAAATGGCAAAAAGCGGTAGAACGCTCAAAAGGTTGGGAAGACGAAGAGTAAATACACATTGAATTTACAATTAATTAATTCTTTAGAGCATAAAATAGCATAAGGGTCACGCTATCTTTGATTTTTTGTACTGGCTTTTGTCTGCAATATGGAACAAGCACAAGCATATTAATTTAAATAGAAACTACCGATGGAAAATATAAAATTCACAAATTTAGAACGCCAAAAAACAATAGGTAATCTAGAATCGGAGGAATTTGATTTGGTAGTTATTGGTGGTGGTATCACTGGTGGTGGTATTGCGTTAGATGCTGCCTCGCGTGGATTAAAGGTAGTGCTGCTTGAGAAAGGAGATTTTGCTTCGGGTACAAGTAGCAAATCCACCAAATTAATACATGGCGGACTCCGTTACTTAAAACAATTCGATTTTTGGTTGGTGAAAGAAGTAGGTTCAGAACGTGCTATTGTGCACAAACTGGCTCCACATTTGGTTCTGCCCGAAAAGATGTTGTTACCTTTAATTGAAAATGGGTCCTACGGTAAATGGTTAACGTCAATAGGGCTTAAGGTTTATGATATACTGGCACAGGTATCTGGTGACGATAAACGAAAAATGCTCGAGAAAAAAGAAGCAATGAAATTAGAGCCTTTATTGCCAAAAAAGATACTGAACGGGGCGGGTTATTATGCGGAATATAGAACAGATGATGCCCGTTTGACTATAGAAAACATAAAAACTAGTTTACTTTTTGGTGCACAGGCCTTGAACTATGCCAAGGTAAACGACTTTCTTTATGACAATGAAAAGGTTGCTGGGGTAAAAGTTACAGATGAAACTACGGGTAAGGAGTTTACCATTAAATCTAAGTATGTAATTAGCGCTGCCGGACCGTGGGTAGATGAGCTAAGAAGTCTTAATAATTCTAAAAAAGGAAAACAGCTTCATTTGACCAAAGGGGTACATTTGGTTTTTCCATATGAAAAATTGCCGGTGAAGCAATCGGTTTATTTTGATATACCTGATGGTAGAATGATGTTCGCAATACCAAGAGGTAAAGTTACTTATGTAGGTACAACAGATACCAACTATAATGATAATAAGGACCGCGTAAGAACAGATATTGCAGACGCTATTTATTTAATATCTGCCGTTAACAATATGTTCCCGGATATAAATCTGGAATTAGATGATATCGTTTCTTCTTGGGCAGGTTTACGACCGTTAATTCATGAAGAAGGAAAATCTGCATCAGAATTGTCTAGAAAAGATGAAATTTTTGTTTCAGATACAGGCTTGATCAGTATTGCGGGGGGTAAGTTGACCGGTTATCGTAAAATGGCAGAAAGAGTTGTAGATCGCATTGCCAAGAAAATGGAAGAAGAATACGATACCGAACTGAAAGAATGTTATACAGAGAAGATATTTTTGTGTGGTAATGTGGATTTCAAAAAATTCAAACATGTAAAAAAATACATAAGCGAGGTTTACGACAACATTAAAAATGAAGGCTTTTCAAAACATGATGCCTGGTTTTTGGTAACCAATTATGGTAAGCAGACAGAGAAAATATTAGAACTGTATGCAACCATTGTAGAAGCTGATCCCTATGTAAGGTTGGCAAAGGCAGAAGTAGCATTTGGTATAGATTATGAAATGGTACAAACCCCAATGGACTTTTTCATAAGAAGAACGGGTAGACTGTATTTTGATATTGAAAGCATTAGAACCCTAATGGAACCTATCTTAAAAGAATTCCAGAATAAATTTGGGGTATCTAATGATATAGTTCAAGGTTGGAGAATTACTTTAGAGGAAGAATTAAAAGAGCATTCAGATTTCTCTTTGGAGCGAGGTTAGTCTAATTTCTCTGTTAAATCTAGAAAAACCTTTTTAGGGTTTTTATTTTCATAGAGAACTTTATAAACAGCATCTATAATAGGTGTTTTAACCTTTTTACTGAAGTTTTCTTTAATGTTATAAGCACTTTTTGCTGCGTAGTAGCCTTCAGCGATCATACTCATTTCCATCTGTGCGCTTTTTACGGTGTACCCTTTACCTATCATATTACCGAACATCCTGTTTCGGCTAAAAATAGAGTACCCAGTAACTAATAAATCGCCTAAATAGGCAGATTTATTAATGTTACGATCTAGGTTATGAATGCGTTTAGTGTATCGCTTCATCTCACGAATTGCATTGCTCATCAATACACTTTGAAAATTATCTCCATATCCCAGACCATGGGCAATACCCGCAGCAATGGCGTAAATATTCTTTAGCATTGCGGCATATTCTGTACCAATAATATCTTTACTGATACTGGTTTTTATGTATGAACAAGCTAAATTGTTGGCAACCAGTTCTGCCTTTTCCGTATCAGCACAGGCAATGGTCAAATAGGAAAGTCGCTCCATAGCAACTTCTTCGGCATGGCAAGGACCTGTAATTACTCCAATGTTTTCAAATGGTATATCAAAAACTTCATGAAAATGTTCGCCAACGATCAATCCAGATTCTGGAACAATACCTTTTATGGCCGAAAAAATGATTTTTTCCTGTAATGAACTGTTCAGCTTTTCTAATTCACCCACTAAAAAAGCAGAAGGAATAGCAAAAATTAGAACATCTGCATATTTTACAATCTCATTTATGTCGCTAGTCAATACTAATTGCTCTGGTCTAAACTCTACAGAAGTAAGGTAGTTAGGATTGTGTTTTTGAGATTTAATATGCTCAATAGCTTCATCATTTCTCATATACCAACCTACCCTATCTTGGTTGTTGGTCAACATTTTAACAATCGCCGTAGCCCAACTTCCACCGCCTAAAACCGCAAACTTTACATCATTGTTCATACTGCAAATTTACCAATAAATTGCATGTTTGGTATAAGCTTAGTATCAGTCTTATGTAAAATTTGGCATGGAGATTGTTTCTAGGTAAATAATCAATTAAATGAAATCATATGAAAACGATAAAACTACTTACAGGATATTTTCTTTTGGCCACCATGTTGGTTTCTTGTTATACAGAGGTAATTATTGAAGATGATTTCATTGAGGAATCTGCCTTTAATACCGATCAAGTATTACAGAGCTATGACCTTTGGTATGTAGATATCAATGCTACACGAGGCAATGGTGAAATTCCTTTTTTACAAAGGGCATTTACGGTTTCTTTTGATAGAGGAGTCTTTTACGCTAACAATAATATAGTAGGTATAGGTAAGACCGGTGGTGGTTATGGTATAGACGTAGGATCGTATGGTACTCTTAGAGGTACGGTAGATATTGACCATGATATTGATGGGTCTTGGTTTTTAGAAGTGTATGCCGTTAACAATAATACCATTGAGCTGTATGATGCCGGTACTGATACTTCATACTATTTAAAAGGATATCAGATCAACAATTTTGATTATGACATGGTATTCTACGATAACATCAATTACTTTTTGCAGGAGTATGATGCGTGGGAAAAAATTTATACAAGTGAAACAGGCGCGTTAAATGATTTTGATGAAGAAAATTACCTGCAATTTCTACCTAATTTCTTTAGATCTTCATTAGATACGCCCAATACAAGTATTTCTAATCTGCAGTGGGATTTTGAGGGAGATTATCAGGTATATAACGTTCAAGGAGATAACTCTTTAAAAACGCTGACCTTGGATTATGATTTTTTTGGTGATGATTACTTTGAACTATATGTCATAAACGACAGCACTATAGAATTATATCACCCAGATAGTGGAACAACCTATGAGTTTAGGGGCAGGGGATATATAGAATACTTAAAGTCCGGTAAAGGATACGATGAAAGTAAAAAAAGAAGTAAATCTTCTAACCCAACAATGAATGTTGAAAGGAAGAAAGCAAAATAGTTTTTAGGTTGATTGTCTTAAGAATGCCCAATTCAATTAGAAGAGGGCATTTTTTTATGCTTGAGATTTCACATCTCCCATAATGATGGAATCAATGGTTATAGGGTCGTTGGAATGCAGTACAGAAATATCACCGGTAGTTTCAAAAACAACAGCCTTTACTTGAGATAATTGTAGCACATTGGCCTCTCTTAATTTACCCATTAAATCAGCTTCACTTACCAATGCCTTTTTAAGGTTGTCTTTTAATATGGTGCCATTTTCCATAAGCAAAATAGGGGTGTTTGTAATAAATTGTTGCGCAGCATCAGAAGATGACAATAATTTAGCGAACAAAGCTTGTAGACCAGCCAATAAGGCTAAGGAAACTAAAGCTGGCATTAGATTGTCTACCGGTTTGTTTACGGCATCTGCAAGTATGGATCCCATAGCTATGGTCACAGCAAAATCAAAACTGGTCATTTTTGCAAATGTTCTTTTACCGGTAACTCGGGTAATAAACATTATGTATACGTAAACAAACAGTGCTGCAACGCATATTTGAATTACTGTTTTTATTGAAAGTGGGTCAAAAATTTCCATTATGTTGGTTTTAGGGTTTACACCTAAAGGTAGCAACTCAATGGTCCTATAGTATACTCAATACAATAGAATACTACTTCATTTAATGGGTCTGCAATCTTTTTTTAAATGCCGACGGATTTTCTCCTGTTACTTTCTTAAAAGTTCTATTGAAATAGGACAAGCTTTCAAACCCACATTCAAAACAGGTTTCACTTACGTTTTTGCCTGTTAAAAGCATTCTTTTAGACTGGCTAATTCGATATTGATTTAAAAACTCAATAAATGTACTACCTGTGGCTTTTTTAAAGTAACGACAAAAAGCCGGTTTGGTCAGGTTGCAGAATTTGGCAACTTCGTCTACAGAGATTTTTCCTTGGTAGCGCTCATCGATCAATGCATAAATGTCACGAATTCTACTTTGTTCCTTTTTACTGTATCTATTTTTATAAGGTTTCTTATGTAGTAGTTGAAACTCGTTGCTTTGGGAAAGTCTTTTAAGAATAGCCATAATGGCCATAAAATATTCAAATGGTTTAAGGGTGTGCAGTTCTTTAAGCATTTCCCCTACTTCTTTTTTTGTATTTCCATGAAAGGCAATGCCATATCTTGATAAGTCTAGTAATCTATTCAGGCTTTGTAATTCTGGTATTGGGTCTACATAGGTGTTTTTAAAAGAAGGTTTTATGTGTAAAACCTCTTCTCTATAAGTGGTTTTTACACCATAGTCAAAATTCAAATGTGGTATATTGGAACCAATGAGAACAAGATCGTTTTCTTCATACTCGGAAATATGATCGCCCACATGTCTTGTACCGTTTGCCCCTTCAATATAAACGATTTCATATTCAGGGTGAAAGTGCCAATAAAAGAGATGACTCAGTTTAGGGTCGTGCAACAAACGGAACGGACTTTTTGTTGCGGGTTCAATGGTTTCTAATTCAACTTTCATAATTAAATGTAACAAAATTGCGCAATATACAAGGTGTCAAGTCCATCAAAATCAATATTGTTCAAATTTAGGTCAATATTACGGTGGTTTAAGTTGCTAAGGCTCAATAGCTTTGTTATGGTATAACGACTTAAATTTTATAAGATGAAACAGACAAAAAATAATGTAGAGCAAGGCAACAAAGCTCACGTAGATATTCCAGGAAATCCGTCTACGGCAACTAGTAGTAAACAGAAACTAAATGATCGTACCAATGGAAAGCCGCTTCGTGTACTCAGTGAAGATGATTGGAAATTTTGGAAAGAGAACGGCTATGTGGTAGTTAAAAATGCAGTTCCGTTGGATCAGGCTAAGGCTACTGCAGGTTTTCTTTGGGAGTTCGATGAGAAAGATCCCAATGACAAATCTACATGGTATGCAGCTCCAAGGGCAGAAATGCAAATGAAAGAGCTAACAGGTACAGGTATGGTTGAGGTATACAATCATCAACATCTGTGGAACAATAGGCAAACACAAAAGGTCTATGATGCCTTTGTAGACGTTTGGGGAACAGAAAAATTATGGGTAACCATTGATCGTGCAAATTTGAATTTTCCATTGCCGGAAGATGTAGATAAAAAGGGATTTATTCATTGGGATTATGATCCAGAAACAAAGCCCCAGAATGTTCAGGGTGTTTTGGCCCTTGCAGATCAAGAAGATGAGAATATGGGTGGTTTTCAGTGTATACCCTGGCTATATAGAAATTATGATTCATGGAAACTGACCCAGCCCAATGACCGAGATCGATTTCAACCCAGTTTAAAAGGATTGGAAGATAAAATTGTAAAAGTAAAAATGAAAGCGGGCGATCTTTTGATTTTCAATAGTACAGAACCTCATGGTATACGACCCAATAAATCTAAAGATAAAGTTAGAATAGCGCAGTACATTTCAATGATGCCCGCTGAGCCAGAAAATCAGGCTCTTAAGAATTGGAGAATAAACTCTTGGAAAAATAGGGTAGCGCCAGAAGGCTTTGCATTTCCTGGTGACCCAAGAAAATGGGAGCAGACTAAATATGAAACTGCAAAATTATCGCCATTGGGAGAGAAGCTTTTAGGATTAAAAGACTGGTAAACAGATAATTTGGTAATAATTAGCTTGTTAGTGGCGAGGCCGGTAAATATGGCTTATTTTTGCGCCCTTTAAATGATAGAGCATGCAGAAGTACCTTAATATATTCGATTTTAAACAGAAGGTAGATTATAAAAATGAAATCTTAGCAGGATTAACGGTTGCAATGACAATGATTCCTGAGTCATTGATGTTTGCAATTCTTGCAGGATTTTCTCCCTTGGTAGGTTTGTACGGGGCATTTATTATGGGCTTGGTCACATCTATTTTTGGAGGAAGACCCGGACTAATTTCTGGTGGCGCGGGTGCAACTGTGGTAGTACTTATGGCCTTAATGAATTCCCACGGACTAGAATATGTTTTTGGGGCGGTTGCTTTGGCAGGTGTTATTCAAATGATAATTGGCTTTTTAAAGCTCGGTAAATTTATTCGTCTAGTGCCACAGCCTGTAATGTTCGGGTTTGTTAATGGTTTGGCCATCATTATTTTTATGGCCCAGATGGATCAATTTAAAGTAGGTGTGGGCGATGCTGCGGTTTGGCTTACGGGACCTGCAATGTATACCATGTTAGGTTTGGTGTTATTTACAATTGCAATAATTGTTTTTGTTCCAAAGCTTACAAAGGCGGTACCGGCATCTTTAATTGGAATTATTGTTGTGTTTTTAATAGTATATTTTTTCAATATTGATACCAAGCAGGTAGTTGATATCATTAATCAAGATACATTACCAGGAGAAGAACTAAAGTCGCTTAGTGGAACATTACCTACTTTTCACATACCGCAAATTCCATTTACGTTTGAGGATTTCAAAATTATTTTGCCTTATGGGTTAATAATGGCTGCAGTTGGTTTAACCGAAGGGCTGCTAACTTTAAACTTGGTAGATGAAATTACCGGTACAAAAGGCAATAGTAACAGAGAATGTGTTGCGCAAGGTGGTGCCAATATATTAAACGGTTTCTTTGGTGGAATGGGTGGTTGTCCAATGATAGCGCAAACATTGGTTAACCTATCTGCAGGTTCTAGGGCAAGGTTGTCTGGTATAATTGCTTCGTTGACTATATTGTTGATCATACTTTTTGGGGCGCCAGTAATAGAACTTGTACCAATAGCTGCATTGGTTGGGGTTATGGTAATGGTTTCAGTGGGTACGTTTGAATGGGCAAGTTTTAAAGCATTGAGAAGAATGCCTAAATCAGATATTTTTGTAATGATATTGGTTACTTTGATTACGGTATTTTTGCACAATTTAGCATTAGCGGTATTAATAGGTGTTATTATTTCTGCACTGGTATTCGCTTGGGAAAGTGCCAAAAGAATTAGGGCTAGAAAACACATAGATGAAAACGGAGTAAAACATTATGAAATTTATGGTCCGTTATTCTTTGGCTCTACAACCCTTTTCAATGAAAAATTTGATGTTCAAGGTGATCCAGACCATATTATTATAGATTTTAAGGAAAGTCGTGTTTCTGATATGAGTGGTATAGAGGCATTGAACAAAATTACAGAACGTTACGCCCAAGTAGGTAAGAAAGTTTTATTGCGCCATTTGAGTAAGGACTGTATTCGCTTATTAGCAAATGCAGATGATATTATAGACGTAAATGTAATGGAAGATCCTACGTATAAAGTAATGGTTGATAAACCTCTGGCTAAGAAAAAGGATAAGGATCCGGAAACCCAAAACCCTTTTAAATTATGGGGTTTGTAGAAATCGTGATTTAAGTTACTGGTCTACCCATAATAGAATATGGCATAAAAAGTACCCAAAACGATAGCAAAAGAAATCAGGTAGATTCCTATTTCTTGTATGCTATCTTTTTTTGCTTGCGCTCTAATTTTATCTCGTACAATTTTACGCTCAATATCAGTGAGTTCTTTAAAATGTAATTTTGTTGCTTGGGCATGGTTTACATAATCTTTACTCAATTCTCTAAAGCTTCTACTTTTTTTAAGTAATGCTCTATTTGCCTTTATTACCTTCATAGGTTGTCCGCTGTACCCCATTGTCTTCTCTTTCTTATATGTAGATAAAATTCGATTTTTGTTACATATAACTGAATAAATCTTAATGATTTTACAATTCTTTTATATTTTTGGCAAAATTTATACAGTATCTTGCCTTTTGGCCATTTAATTTAAGTTTATGAAATATAGTATCGGATTTTTGTTGGGCGTATTAGGTTTGATTGTGGTAAACAGTTGTAAGATGGAAGAATCAGAAAATGAAGAAGTTCTTTTTGTGGGAACATATACAGATAATGGAAGTGAAGGTATTTATACATTCAATTTAAATACTGATACAGGTGAATTGACGAACAAATCATTAACAGCGAAAATTAAGAATCCTTCTTATATAGCGTTTTCACCAGATAGAAATTCCTTATACGCAGTTAGCGAGGTAGACGATTATAAAAAAGATGAAGGTTCAATTACCACCTTTAGTATAAAAGATACTACACTAATTAAGGTTAGCGAGCAATCTACTTATGGTGCCAACCCGTGTTATATTGGTGTAGATACAACTGGAAAAATCGTTGCCGTTGCAAATTACACAGGAGGCAATGTGGCGGTATATAATACATTGGAAAATGGTGATTTAAGGAACGGTCCTCAAATAATAGATCATAAAATTTTAGATTCGACCAAAACGGCACATGCTCACATGGCAATGTTCTTAAATGATGAGTTGGTAGTAACTGATTTAGGTCTTGATAAGATCAGGATATATAGCGAAACAGAAGAAAAATTTGTTTCTAGCGAACAAGAAGAATTAGTCGTTGCCGAAGGTGCTGGTCCAAGGCATTTTGTAACGTCCAAAAATGGAAATTTTCTTTATGTCATCAATGAGTTGAATTCAACGATAACTGTTTTTAAAGATGTTTCAGGGCAATTCGTTGAATTGGACACATATAATACTGTTGATGCTACTTTTAAAGGGGAAAGTTATTGTGCGGATATTCATTTATCACCCGATGGTAAATATCTGTATGGTACAAACAGAGGTGAGAACACCGTAGTTATATTTCAAGTAAATGAAACTACGGGTAAACTAAAGTTAGTAGGTAGGGAACCTGTAAAAGGAGATTGGCCTAGAAATTTTGTTTTAGATCCTTCTGGTAAATATGTACTGGTGGCAAATCAACGAAGCAACAATATTGTTGTTTTTAGTAGAGATGAAAAAAATGGAACCCTAACTTTTGTAAGCCAGGTTGATTTGCCCAGTCCCGTATGTTTAAAATTCTATTAATTAGATTTTATTATTTGCAATAAATCATTCTTTGGTATAACTCCAGATTGTCTCCATACCTGTTTGCCGTTTTTAAATAGGATCATGGTTGGCACACCTCTTACTTGATATTTAGATGCTAAGGTCTGATTTTTATCTACATCGATCTTTACGACCTTAATATCGTCACCCAAATCTTCTTTCACATCTTTAAGAATAGGGGCAAGAGTTTTACATGGTCCGCACCAGTCTGCAAAAAAGTCTACTAATACTGGAGTTTCCCCACCAATGATATCAGAAAATGATGCTTTCATATCTTTAAGTTTTAATAATTAAATACTGTTTTAAATTAGCAAATTCCGGTAGTAGGGTCGCAACTATCACCGTTAGCTATGATTTTTAGAGGAGCAATTTGTTTAAAGGCTTCTAAAAATGCTTCTGGGGGTTGAGCTCCGCTAATGCCATATTTATCGTTGATAATAAAAAAAGGAACACTGTTTACACCACGTTGTTGGTAGTGAGCTATTTCTTGTTTTACCGCATAAGCAATAGAGTCATCATTTATAATACGATTTGTTTTTTCTGCAGTCCAATCATATTCTGCCATAATATTGCTAAGAACGTCAACATCGTTCAAATGAAGATTCTCGTCAAAGTAAGCTCTCATGAACCGTTCTTTTAAAGCATCTTTAAACCCTTCTTCTCCTGCTACATGTAAAAGCTGATGTAATGGTAAGGTGTTAACTGCTAACCACTCTTTTCCAAAGTTAAAATTAATACCTTCTGCTTTACCACTTTCTTCTAAGCGTTTGGTCATTTCCATGGGTCCGTCTAAACTTCCAAATTTATTGGTGAGATAGGTATCTCTATCCAGACCTTCTTTTGGTATACTGGGGTCTAACTGAAAAGGATGCCATTCTACTTCAATTTCGGTACCATCCCATTGTTTAATTGCACTTTCTAATCGCTTCTTACCTACATAACACCAAGGGCAGGCTACATCAGAAACTATATCTATTTTTATTTTATCGTTTTTCATAGGTCTTTTAATTTTTACTACATCTAATTGGTCGTAATTAGATGGTAAAACCTACATGTATTATGTTCTAACGTATTTTAAAAAAGAAAGCCCTTTCAAAACTATGAAAGGGCTTTCGGTATATTAAGGTTGGCGTTTTTTATAACGTACGTAAGTATTCTGCTATATTACGAGCCTCTTCTTCGTTTAAATTCTGATTTAGCATTATGGCATTATTGTATTCTTTCAATAATGCTTTGGCAATAGGGTCTTCTTTTAACATTTTATCTGGATTGATGATCATGTTCATAACCCACTCAGGACTTCTACGCTCGTAAACCCCTTTTAACGCAGGTCCGATCATACGTTGTTCTGCCATATGGCAAGCAGTACAGATAGCTTGAAATTTTTCTTTACCGGCAGCAGCCATATCTTCATTAACAGCATCGTCAAAAGTAACACTGGTTATAGGACCAACACCTTTATTATCTAAATCAACAGGCACACCTTCAGTTGCTGTTTCTTTTTTAGTTTCTTTTTTGGTCCTGTTCATTTCAAAACCTTCTTTTTTCTCTTCCTTCTTTTCACCACAACTCATTATCATGGAGCCAAGAACTAATAAAGTGAATAATTTGCGCATACGTTTACTAAATTTTAAGTGTTGTCTGTAAATTGAGCGACTAATATATGAATTTTTACGTGTCTCAGTACCTTTTTAGAGTAGATGTATGCTTGTTTTTAATCAATAAATGTAACAGGATAACAATTTATTATAGACTTATGATATTTATTGTGAGTACAAGTAAAATATTAGGTGATGCTATCCAAGAATTCTAAAGTGCGTTTTTCTGAGTATGTAAAGTTGTTTTTTCCATAAAAACCCACATGCCCACCATATTTGGGCATTTCTAGAAATATATTCTTGTTGTTTTTAGCAGTATTTATGGGATAACAATCTTTACCAAGAAAAGAATCGTTTAAGGCATTGATGATTAGTGTAGGCACTTTTATATATTTTAGAAACTGTAAGCTGCTACTTTGTGTGTAGTAGTCCAAGGCATCTTTAAAACCATGTGCTCTACTGGTGTAGATATCATCAAAATCTTTAAGGGTTTTTATATTTTCAATATCGGTATCTGAAATGTGATCAGGAAACAATTGCTGTTTTATCTTCAGTTTTTGTATAAGGTTTCCCTTAAACCTTTTGGCGTATATTGCATTTTTAAACTGCAGTAATTGCTCTAGGGAATCTGCCAATTGGCAGGGCACAGATATAGCAACGGCACCTTTTATAGTGTTAGGGACATCTCTTTTTTCCCCCAAATATTTAAGAAGAAGGTTACCTCCTAAACTAAAACCATGTAGATAAATGCTGTGATATTCATCTAATTGAGTAATATGTGTTATCACCGATCGTAAATCATCTGTAGCGCCAGAATGATATGAGCGGTAGAGTTTATTGGTTGCACCGCTACAGCCTCTTAGGTTTATAGCGCAAACATCATAACCAGCTTTAGACAATATCTTTGCGCTACCTTTTATATAGGCCCTTTTTGAGCTTCCTTCTAATCCATGAATAATAATGACCAGTTTTTTTGAAGGTGTTGAAGCATAGCTCCAATCTAAATCTAAAAAATCTGTATCGGGCAAATCAATACGAATTCGTATTTGCTCTAAATCATTAACTTTTCTAATTAACCCTGCATAAATAGTTGAAATATGCCCATTTTTAAAAAATAATGGCGGGTTATATGAAGAGTGTACTAAGGGCATTTTTAGGTTTTACTTTGGGTATGTTTCTAGAACCTTTATCTGCTCTTCAATAGCATCTTTAAATTCAGTTTTAAGGTTGCTAACCAATTCTGCAACAGATGAAGAATCCTCTATAAGGGCAGAGCCTTGACCTGCGGACCAAATGGTTTTCCATGCTTTCGCTTCGGTATCTAGCTCTTTGCCAAAATCGATTTTTACATCTTTTTTAAGGTCTTCTTCGGTAATACCTGCAGCTTTTAAACTCGCTGCTAAAAAATTGGCATGTACACCAGAAATAGATGCAGTGTAGACTACATCGCTTGCACCGGCATCAATAATCATTTTACGATATTCTGGAGTTGCTTTACTTTCGGTAGTGTTGATAAAACGGGTTCCCATATAGGCTAGGTCCGCACCCATTTGTAAAGCAGAAGCTATGTCTCTACCAGTACTTATACAGCCCGAAAGAAGAATGGTTTTATTAAAGAATTTTTTTATTTCAGCAACAAATGGCATTGGATTCAACGTACCAGCATGTCCACCGGCACCAGCAGCTACAAGAATCAACCCATCTACACCTGCTTCGGCAGCTTTCTGGGCATGTCGTTTTTTTATGACATCATGAAAAACTAAACCGCCGTAACTATGAATGGCGTCTACAACTTGTGAAACAGCACCTAGAGAAGTGATAATCAATGGTACTTTATGTTTTACGCACAATTTAATGTCAGCTTCTAATCTTGGGTTTGTTGGGTGTACTATTAGGTTAACTCCAAAAGGAGCAGCTTTTTTTCCGGTTTCTTCCTCATAGGTTTTTAATGCAGACTTAATTTCTACTAACCATTCTTCAAACCCTTCACTGGTTCTTTGGTTCAAGGCAGGAAAAGTACCAACAATTCCATTTTTACAACATTCAATAACCAGTTGTGGACCAGAAATTAAAAACATTGGTGCTGCAACAGCAGGAAGTGACAATTCTTTTATAAAACCAGGTTTATCAGCCATATCGATGTGTTTTAGAACGTTATTTAAAAATAACTATAAAAAACGGTGTTCTTTGTTTCTTAGGTTTCAAAACTATGTTATTTTTATGAAGTATTATGCATGCATAGCAAAAAATTATAAATATGTACTTTAAAGATTTTGAAATAAGATGGAGTGATGTAGATGCAAATAGGCATTTAGCAAACTCGGCATATATTAATTTCATGAGTCATACCCGTATGGCTTTTTTAATTGAACAAGGCTTTGATCATAAAACAATGGCAATTCATGAAATAGGACCAGTAGTTTTTTATGAACATGTATATTATTTTAAAGAGGCATTTCCTGGTAAGCCTATAAAGGTTTCATTAGAAATTATGGGTTTAAGCGAAGATGGTAAGTTCTTTGAATTTCATCATAACTTCTATAATCATAAAGGAGAGAATATTGCAAGGTGTGAGATGATGGGTGCTTGGATAGATTTAAAAACCCGAAAACTGACTGGGTTGACAGAAGAATTATTAAATAAATTCAGTGAAATAGAAAAAGGAGAGCATTTCAAAGTGCTTACAAAAGAAGACTCTAGAAAGTTCATGAAAATTCCTAAAAATTTATAGAATTTTCAAGCTTAAATAGTTTATTTTTAGTTGACCGAAACAATTACAGTTGAGTTCCCCCCAAAAAGCTGTAGTTTTTAACGAACCAATAATTATGTATTTACTTTATGGTTAGCCTACCAGAAGAAATATTTCAAGAAACATACGGGAGGGTAAAAAAATTGATCGTGACCAAAAAATTGGTTCCCGGTCAATTAATAACCGAGCATAGGTTATCTCATACATTAAATATTAAAGACGATACCATACCGGTAGTATTGTTGCAGTTACGACAAGAAAGTTTGTTGGTGGGTAGTTTAGATAATGGTCTTACTGTAAGAGAATTGTCTGAACAGGAAATTGCGGAAATGTTCGATTGTCGAATGGCAATTGAAACAATGACCGTTAAGCTTTTTACTCAAAATGCTTCTCAATCAAAAATCGACGATTTAAGAAATTTATTGGTCCCCTTTGAAAAAGGACCACAAAATGCATATGTCTTTTATAAAATTGACAGATATTTTCATGAGTTTATTGCCAGGAATTGTGGAAATAGAACATTGTATGAATTGTTTAAATCTGCAAAAATTTTACCTTTTATGGATTTAGTGGGGTTAAATAGACCTCTAAAAACAATTATGCAAGAACATTTGGACATAGTATCTGCCATGCATCAACGAGATGAGGAAAAAGCGGTAAGGAGTATAGCCGTTCATCTAGAAAACAGTAAGAGGTCACACCTTTAATGTTCTTGAAGTTGTTGTTTTTTTGGTTTTTTACTGGATAGATAAACTCCAAGCAGTACAAAACATGCGGCAACAATTTTTACGGTAGTAATAGTATCTTGTCCAGTAAGTACCGCATAAGCTATACCCACCAAAGGTTGTACGTATACAAAGGCACTTAAGGTTGATGCCTTTAATTGCGTTAGGGCAAATATGTTAAATAGATACGTACAAAAGGTAGTTCCTAAAATAACGAAGCCAATACCAAAATATGCTTCAAAAGGCAGTGTGCTCCACGAAATATCCATAAATTCTTCAAAACCGAACGGTAGACATATTAGTACCCCTAATGAGAAGAGCCACTTCATAAAGGTAAATGGGTGATATTTACTAATAAGCACTTTTACCAATACAAGATAAGAGCCATAAAACATAGAGTTTAGAAAAATCAAAAAATTGCCTAATGGAATATTAGGCGCATCTTGTCTAGTTTCGGTTCCAAATAAGATTAGCCCTAAGGCACCCAGCAATCCTATTACAATGCCAATAATTTTTCTGGCAGATATTTTTTCCTTTAAAATAATGGCGGATAATATTAAAACTATAATTGGGGTTGTTGTAATTAAAACTGCACTATTAATTGGGGTAGAAAGTGATAGCCCTTTAAAAAATACTAACATATTCATTGCCATGCCCAATAGTGCACAGATGAGCATGCGTACATAATCTTTTGGATCAATACGTTCTTTTGGTCCTAATGGAGAAATCAGCCAAAATAAAATGGCAGCACCTAAAACTCTTAAAATAATAAAACCAAAAGGTTGTACAAAATGGGGCATAACCCCTTTGGCGATGGTGTGGTTTACACCATAAATAGTGGTGGCACCAATGGCTGCAAGTATAGCTAGTAATCGCTTGTTCACGAATGTATTGCCTTTTTAGCGGCTTCAACCACTTTTTTACTGTTACCAATAAAAATTTGGTCGTCTACAATGATTACAGGTCTTTTTAGAAAAGTATATTGTTCTAGTATTAGACTTTTAAAGTCATCTTCTGAGAGCTCTTGTTCTTTTAAATTTCTCTCACGGTATAATACCGCTCTTTTGCTAAATAATGCTTCGTAGCTGTTTGATAAGCTGTGCATTTGCTCTAATTGGTCATTAGTTATAGGCTGGGTTTTTATATCCTGCAGTTCAAAATCAACAAGGGGTTGTAGGTCTTTAATAATGCGTTGGCAAGTAGAACAAGTGCTTAAGTGATATATTTTTTTCATTTTAATGCGAGGCTTACTGGTAAGCAGTATTTAATATTGTTTTCAATAAAGGCTTTGGTACTACAAAGAAACCCAAATAACATTAATTGTGCTATTTTTACTGGGTATTAAATGTGAAATGATGACAGAGAATATTTTTCAGGTAATGTTGCAGAATCGTAGAAACTTACATGCGATATTGACAAAAACATCAAAAGATAAATTATTAAAAATTCCGAAAGGATTTAATAATAATGTGTATTGGAATATAGCCCATACCGTGATTACTCAACAGATTCTGATTTATAAGTTCAGTGGACTTCAAATGCGCGTGCCAGATAATTTAGTGGATAAGTTCATGAAAGGTACAGTGCCCGATGGCACAGCTTCTGATGAAGAGATGATGATGATTGCGGATTTTTTGATATCTACGGCAGAATGGCTCATAGAAGATTACAATACTGAGCTATTTAAAACTTTTAAAGAGTATACCACGAGTGCAAGGGTGACACTGAAAAATGTTGATGATGCCATAGCTTTTAATTTATTTCATGAAGGGCTACATATAGGGCAAATATCATTGTTGTTAAAACATTTGGCCTAGGGTTACTTGGGGTATTTTAAATATGGAGTTGCCTTGCTAAATGGAATCAACAAGGTTATTGGTCCGTCGGCAAAAGAAGCTATTTCGTAAGGTTCGTAAAACAGTAACAGTCCGTCTTCTGTATATCCTATATTCGTAGGCAGGTAAAATTGTTCAGTTTCGAACATAAACCCCGTACTGTTTATGGAACCTTCCATTGGGATATTTTCTTGTTTACGAAAGAGCGATTCTGCAAAATGGGTGAATTTATCTAAGTTATGAAATAGATTTTCTTGATATAATTCCGCACCTTCCAGTTTGTTGAAATTCAAAAATCTGTTGGTGCCATAGCCATGTGCCCCACCGGTATAGATATAAGAAATAAGATTAATGGTAATAAGCGTGTCATTCTCAAAAGAGATGGCACCTTCAATTGTTGCTTCCCATGGGATTGATTCTTCCAAAAACTTGTTGCTTAACTCCTCATAATCTTTCAAGAAAGCATTTTTTGCTTCAATTAAATTTGTTGCATCGCTCTCTTCATCAAAATTTAATAGGGCTATAATTTCACCTTCCAAAGCAGCATTAATAGTTTTGCTAAGTTTTGTGTTCGCTGTCGCATGTGGTATTTCTATCTTGACTTTAGTGCAATTCTCGCAAGAATCGGTAAAAACGGTATAGGGTTCAAAGGGTAGATGGTTTTTATTGTTACAGGCAATAAGTAGCAGACCAAAAAGCAGGAACGAAAGCGTAGATTTCATGTAAAAGTTAGATTATATGTAAAAATACACCATCATTGTATTCCCCAAAAGATAACGATACATTTGTATGGTAAATACTTTACTATGGCCTCCAAAGACTTAAAATTTAACACCAAGACCATACATGGTGGTCAAAAACCCGATCCAGGTTATGGAGCGGTAATGCCTCCAATATATCAAACCTCAACTTATGCGCAAACTACACCTGGAGGGCATAAGGGGTATGAGTATTCACGAAGTGCAAACCCTACAAGAACGGCTTTAGAAAATTCATTGGCAAGTATTGAAGGGGGTACTCATGGTATGGCATTTGGCAGCGGATTGGCAGCGATAGATGCAGTTATAAAGTTGTTACAACCTGGTGATGAAGTAATTTCTACAAACGACCTTTATGGAGGATCATATAGGATTTTTAAGCGGATATTTGAAAAATTCGGAATAGTTTTCCATTTCGTAGGTATGCAGGGGGCAAATGCCGTTCAAGAAAAAATCAACTCGAGGACAAAATTGATTTGGGTAGAGACGCCTACAAACCCAATGATGAATATTATCGATATTAAGGCTATAGCATCTTATACCATTGATAAGGATATTCTGTTGGCGGTAGACAATACCTTTGCGACCCCGTATTTACAAAAACCGTTAGAACTGGGGGCAGATATCGTAATGCATTCGGCAACCAAATATTTGGGGGGACATAGCGATACGGTTGTAGGAGCGTTGGTGGTTAAGGACCAAGAATTAGCGGATAGATTGTACTTTATACAAAATGCCAGTGGAGCGGTTTGCGGGCCAATGGATAGTTTTTTGGTGTTAAGGGGAATTAAGACTTTGCATGTGCGTATGCAGCGTCATTGTGAAAACGGAAAAGCAATTGCCGAGTTCTTGTACAATAATGCAAAAATTGAGAAAGTATATTGGCCAGGTTTTGAACATCATCCCAATTATAAGATCGCAAAAGAACAAATGAATGATTTTGGGGGAATGATTTCTTTTGTGCCTAAAGGCGGTAGTTATGAAGAGGCAATAAAGATCGTGGAAAGGTTACGGGTATTCACATTGGCCGAATCGTTAGGTGGTGTTGAAAGTTTGGTTGGTCACCCTGCGAGTATGACCCATGCAAGTATTCCGAAAGAAGAACGACTAAAGAGTGGCATCGTAGATGCTTTGATAAGATTAAGCGTTGGTATAGAAGATGTTGATGATTTAATTGCAGATTTAGATCAAGCGATAGCATAATGGCCTAAATGTTAAATTAAATGCAGTAAGTTGAGGTAGTTTGTTGCTAAAACAACAAATTTTATCGAATTTTAAAAAAATAAGCAATCAAATTACACAAATAGCATAATTTTGCCGTTATATTTTGAAATCAATAATTTAAATTAGTTCAAATAGCTTTATGGAAAATAAAATTAAAGCATTTATGGATGAGGTTATTGCCAGAAATGGTCACGAACCAGAATTCATTCAAGCAGTTCAAGAAGTTGCAGAAACAGTAATACCATATATTGCAAAGCACGAAATTTATAATGGTAAGAACATTCTTTTAAGAATGGTTGAGCCGGAGCGTTTGGTTTCGTTTAGGGTTGCATGGGTAGATGATGATGGTGAGATACATGTAAACCGTGGATATAGAATTCAAATGAATTCTGCTATTGGACCATATAAAGGTGGTTTACGTTTTCATCCAACGGTAAATGCTAGTATTCTCAAATTCTTGGCTTTTGAGCAAGTGTTTAAAAATAGCCTTACAACCCTGCCAATGGGCGGTGGTAAAGGAGGATCTGATTTTGACCCTAAAGGAAAATCTGATGATGAAGTAATGCGTTTTTGCCATGCCTTCATGTTAGAATTAAATCGTCATATTGGTCCAAATACAGATGTACCTGCCGGTGATATAGGCGTGGGTGCACGTGAAATTGGTTTCCTTTTTGGTATGTACAAAAAGATACGTAATGAGTTTACTGGAGTTTTAACGGGTAAAGGTCTTTCTTGGGGTGGTTCTAAAATTAGACCAGAAGCTACAGGGTATGGTACCGTGTACTTTGCTCAAAGTATGTTGAAGACCAAAAATGAAAGCTTTGATGGTAAGACTGTGGTAATTTCAGGTTCAGGAAATGTTGCTCAGTATGCAGCGGAGAAAGCAATTCTTCTAGGTGCAAAAGTGGTGACCCTTTCAGATTCTAGCGGATATATCTATGATAAAGATGGTCTTAACGACGAAAAGCTTGCTTTTGTAATGGATCTAAAGAATAATAGAAGAGGTCGTATATCTGAATATGCAGATAAATATGCTTCTGCAGAATTTTTTGCCGGCGAAACGCCTTGGAACGTAAAATGTGATATTGCCTTGCCATGTGCAACTCAGAACGAGTTGGATCAGCAAGATGCAAAAAACCTATTAAAGAATGGTTGTATATGTGTTGCGGAAGGTGCTAATATGCCTTGTAATGCAGATGCGGTTCATGAATTCAACAATGCAAAAATTTTGTTTGCACCTGGTAAAGCATCAAACGCTGGTGGTGTTGCAACGTCTGGTTTAGAAATGTCTCAGAATTCATTAAGAATAAGCTGGACTCGTGAAGAGGTAGATGAGCGTTTGAAGGATATTATGGAAGATATTCATGATTCTTGTATTGAATTCGGTAAAGAGGAAGATGGTTTCTGTAACTACGTAAAAGGAGCCAATATTGCTGGTTTCGTAAAAGTGGCCGATGCTATGTTGGCTCAAGGTGTAATCTAGGTTACAACCGTAAAGTATAAATTTTATAATGCGAGAACCTAACTAGGTTCTCGCATTTTTTTATGCATTTCATTTACCAAATACCAAACAACTATCTTTGTTGTAATAGATGTTTTAAAATGCAGGTAACGACCAAGGCTATAATATTTTCTGCGATAAAATATGGCGACACCAGCCTTATTGTTAAAGCTTTTACGGCATCGGACGGAATTAAATCATATTTGTTGAGAGGAGTCCTATCTTCTAAAAAAGGTAAATTAAAGACAGCGTATTTTCAGCCGTTGACCCAATTGGAAATCGTTGCCAACCACAAGAATAAAGGTAGTTTAGAGACGCTCAAAGAGGCTAAGGTGTTTTATCATTACCAAAGCTTATATGCAGATATGGCAAAAAATGCAATGACTTTGTTTTTAGCGGAATTGCTGGGGAACAGCATACGGGAAGAAGAAAGAAACGAAGAATTATTTGAGTTTTTAGAGGCATCTCTACAGTGGTTGGATATGCATAGGAATGTCGCAAATTTTCATCTGTATTTTATGTTGTCACTAACAAGGTTTTTGGGATTTTATCCAGATGTATATCAGATAGATAAGCCTTATTTTGATCTGTTGGAAGGCGAGTTTGCTGAAAAAGAATCATTGAACCCCAATCTAAAAGGTGAAAATATTTATTTTTTCAAATCCTTCTTAGGCACAAATTTTGATGCAATTCATACCATAAAAATGAACAAAACCAATCGACAAGAACTACTAAAATCCTTAATACTTTACTTTGAATTACATTTACAGGGATTTAGAAAACCGAAGTCGCTTGCCGTTTTAAATGAAGTATTTAATTCGTATGTCTAAGTATCTAATTATTGCACTATTATTGTTTAGTTGTTTTGGTAATGCGCAAAAAATAACTGTTTTAGATGGAGACGGTAAAGAGCAAATTTCCAATGTAGCCGTATTTAATAAAGATAAATCAAAAATTGCCTTGACCGATTTTGATGGGGTATTCAATGCTTCGGTATTCGGATATAAAGAACGTATTACGTTAAAGCATGTTGGTTATCAAGAGTTCAATACCACAAAACAACAGCTTCAACGACAAGGGAATAAAGTGTATTTGGTTATGAAAGCACAAGAATTAGATGAAGTAGTTATGTCCGTTTCTAAATGGGAGCAGCAAAAGAGAGATATTCCCAATAAAATTATATCATTAGATGCACGTACCATTACATTTACCACCCCCCAAACTTCCGCAGACTTACTTCAAAACAGTGGTAAGGTGTTTGTCCAAAAAAGTCAATTAGGTGGTGGTAGCCCTATGATCAGGGGTTTTGCTACCAATAGATTGTTATTGTCTGTTGATGGTGTTAGAATGAACAATGCTATTTTTAGAGGAGGAAACGTACAAAATGTAATATCCATAGATCCTTATACCATAAAGAATACCGAAGTCATTTTTGGACCGGGCTCTGTAATTTATGGAAGTGATGCCATTGGAGGGGTTATGAATTTTTACACGAACAAACCAATGTTGTCTGAAAGCGACAGTCTATTGGTTAGCGGAAAAGCAAATTATAGATTTTCATCGGCCAATAGTGAAAATACAGTTCATGCAGATATCAACTTAGGAATGAGAAAATGGGCATCGTTCACTAGTTTGACATACAACAATTTTCAAGATTTGAGAATGGGATCACATGGTCCTGATTCATATTTGCGAAACAACTATGTACAAACGGTAAACGGTGTAGATGAGCTGGTAGAAAACCGTAATCCTAAAAAACAGGTAACTACGGGCTATGATCAAATTAATATGATGCAGAAATTCTTATTCAAGCCTAATTCTAAATGGGATTTGAATTTGGGTGCATATTATAGTGAAACATCCAACTATTCTAGGTATGACCGGTTGATTAGGCCAACAAGTGATGGTCTAGGCTTGCGTTCGGCCGAATGGTATTATGGTCCTCAAAAGTGGTTTATGGGTAATGCCCAGCTGCTAAAAAAAGGAAACGGAAAAGTGTATGATGGTTTAAAACTTGGTATGGCCTATCAATTTTTTGAGGAAAGTAGAATTAATAGGGATTTTCAAGACGAAATAAGAAATACTACAAAAGAACAAGTAGATGCGTATAATTTCAATGTAGATTTCGAGAATAAAAAAATTGGTGATTTTAAACTTTATTATGGTAGTGAATATATTTATAACAAAGTAAGGTCCAATGGTTTTGATATTAATGTCAATACCAATGAAAAAACAAATGCCGCATCTAGATATCCAGATGGGTCTTCTTGGCAAAGTTTGGCCGGGTATGTAAATGGTGAATATAAAGCAAAACCGAATTTCACCTTAATGTCCGGTTTAAGATATAACCATGTTTGGGTTAATGCTGTTTTTGACGATACGTTTTATGACTTTCCTTTTGAAAAAGCTGACTTAAGTACAGGGGCGTTAACGGGTAGTTTGGGTTTTAGCTGGTTTCCAAGGGCAAACCTTCAGGTTACCTTAAATGGATCAACAGGTTTTAGAGCTCCCAATATTGACGATGTCGGTAAAATATTTGATTCTGAACCAGGTTCGGTGGTTGTGCCAAATCCAGATTTAGAGCCAGAATATGCGTATAATGCCGAAATAGGTTTTCAGCGTAATATCAATGATAAGATCATTCTTAAAGGAGCTGCCTACTACACCTATTTGGTTGATGCTTTGGTTAGAAGGGATTTTAGCTATAATGGTATTTCTGAGATAATGTATGGTGGTGAGCTCAGTAATGTGCAGGCTATACAAAATGCGGCAAAAGCTTACGTATATGGTTTTGAATTTGGGTTGGAAGCGTACTTGTCAGAACAATGGTCATTATCATCTAATTTAACCTTAACCGAAGGTGTAGAAGAGGAAGATGATGGTACTGAAACAGCGGCTAGACATGCGGCACCCACTTTTAGTGATTTTCATATTGTATGGAAAAACCAAAGAATCAGTACAGATCTATTCGTAAATTATAATGGAGAAGTGGCATATGACGATCTTGCGATGTCAGAACAAGAAAAAGATTATATCTATGCAATTGATGAAAATGGTAATCCTTTTTCACCATCGTGGTACACATTGAATTTTCGTTCGCAATACGATGTTTCCCGTACTATTAAAATAACCACTAATGTGGAAAATTTAACGGACCAGCGTTATAGAACATATTCGTCTGGTATTGTGGCTCCTGGTATTAATGTTATTTTGGGCCTAGGATATTATTTTTGACATAAAAAAGACCCGTAATTTACGGGTCTTTTAAAATTATATAAAAAGGATATGATTAGTGTTTAACCGCCTTTTCAACTTCTGCAGCTTTTTGAGCGGCTTTATCTGCAGCTTCGTTAGCAGCATCTTTTACATCGTTACCGGCTTTTTTTGCGGCGTCAACTCCTTCTTGTCCTGCTTTTTTAGCAGCTTCCATACCTTCTTGTCCTGCTTCTTTTACTGATTCAGCAGCATCTTCGGCAGCTTCCATGGCATTCTCGCTTGCTTCTTTAGCAGCATCCATAGCGCCTTCACCAGCTTCTTCCAATTCTTTACCGGCTTCCTTTAACTCTTCTCCTGCATTCTCTAATGCAGCTCCAGCTTCTTCAGTTGCAGACTTGGCTTTGTCCGCAGCATCTCTACAAGAAACAGACATACTAAGTGCTAAAATTGCTAATGATCCTAAAATTACTTTTTTCATTTGTGTAAACGTTTAATGGTTAATTGTTCGCAATAATATACGTGTAATTTTAACTTTTGGATGTTCAACTTGTTAATAAATGTTCTAAACGGTGGTTTATAAGCATTTCAGTAGGTTCAATACACTCCTTTTTGCTCAAAATTTTATAATTTTGCAGCCTTTAAAACCCAGTACTAGAAGCATTTTGTATGAAGTTCGCAGAATATAAAGGATTAAATTTACCAAAGGTAGCAGAAGAAATACTTGACTATTGGTCAGAACATGCCATTTTTGAAAAAAGTATATCAACTCGTGAGGGTAAAGATAGTTATGTATTCTATGAAGGTCCTCCGTCGGCTAACGGAATGCCGGGTATACATCATGTCATGGCTCGTACCATAAAAGATATCTTTCCAAGGTATAAGACCATGAAAGGTTATCAAGTAAAACGAAAAGCGGGTTGGGATACCCACGGTCTACCGATTGAGTTGGGTGTAGAAAAAGAACTTGGGATTACAAAAGAAGATATTGGGGTAAAAATATCTGTTGAGGAGTATAACGCTGCCTGTAAAAAGGCAGTGATGAGGTACACTGATGTTTGGAACTCAATGACGGAGCAAGTTGGGTATTGGGTTGATATGGAAGACCCTTACATTACCTACAAGTCTAAGTACATGGAGACGGTCTGGTGGTTGTTAAAGCAGATTTATTCAAAAGGATTAATATACAAGGGATATACCATTCAGCCGTACTCGCCAAAAGCCGGTACGGGATTAAGTTCACATGAACTAAATCAGCCGGGTACCTATCAAGATGTGACGGATACCACGGTTACGGCACAATTTAAAGCAGTAGAAGAAACCTTACCGGATTTTTTACAAAACGAAGGTACTGTCTACTTTTTAGCTTGGACGACGACACCTTGGACATTGCCGTCTAACACTGCGTTAACTGTAGGGCCAAAAATTGATTATGTGTTAGTAGAAACGTATAATCAATATACGTTTAAACCTATGAACGTTATACTTGCCAAGAATTTGGTAGGGAAACAATTTTCGGGTAAATACAATCAGGTGTCGGAGAAATCGGATTTGTTGTCATATGCGTCTGGTGATAAAAAAATTCCTTTTTATGTCGTAAAAGAATTTAAGGGTAAAGACTTATTGAACATTAAGTATGAGCAACTGTTAGATTATGTGTTGCCTTATGAAAATGCAGAAAATGCATTTAGGATAATTGCTGGTGATTTTGTTACTACAGAAGATGGTACGGGTATAGTGCATACAGCTCCAACTTTTGGTGCAGATGATGCTTTTGTGGCAAAACAAGCAGTGCCGGAAATTCCGCCAATGTTGGTATTGGATGAAAACAGTAATTTAGTGCCTCTAGTAGACTTACAGGGAAAATTTAGGCCAGAGCTTAAAGAATTGGGCGGTAAGTATGTTAAAAACGAATATTATGAAGATGGTACCGCACCAGAGCGATCTGTTGATGTTGAGATCGCTATTAAATTAAAAGAAGAAAACAAGGCATTTAAAGTTGAGAAGTATGTGCACAGTTATCCAAACTGTTGGCGTACGGATAAGCCTATTTTGTATTACCCATTAGATTCTTGGTTCATTAAGGTTACTGATGTTAAGGATCAAATGTTTCAATTGAACCAGACGGTCAACTGGAAACCAAAAGCAACTGGTGAAGGTAGATTTGGTAATTGGTTGGCGAATGCGAACGACTGGAATCTTTCAAGGTCAAGGTATTGGGGAATTCCATTACCGATCTGGAGAACCGAAGATGGCAAAGAAGAAATAATTATAGGTTCTGTAGCAGAATTAAAGTCGGAAATGGCTAAAGCTCTGGAAGCAGGAGTTTTAGAAAAGGATATTTATGCAGATTTCGTTGTAGACGATATGTCCGATGAGAACTATGATAAAATAGATTTGCATAAGAACATTGTAGATCAAATAACCTTGGTTTCGGCTTCTGGTAAGCCTATGAAACGCGAAAGTGATTTAATAGATGTTTGGTTTGACAGTGGGTCTATGCCTTATGCCCAATGGCATTATCCGTTTGAAAACAAAGAATTAATAGACGAAGGAAAAACATTCCCAGCAGATTTTATTGCAGAAGGTGTTGATCAAACACGTGGTTGGTTCTACACCTTGCATGCTATTGCAACAATGGTCTTTGATTCGGTTGCATATAAGAATGTAGTGTCCAATGGCTTGGTTTTAGATAAGGAAGGCAAAAAAATGTCCAAAAGATTGGGTAATGCCGTGGATCCATTCGATACCATGAACGAGCATGGAGCCGATGCTACAAGATGGTACATGATAAGCAATGCAAACCCATGGGATAACCTAAAATTTGACGAGGAAGGTATTGTAGAGGTTAAACGTAAGTTCTTTGGTACCTTATATAATACATATTCCTTCTTTGCGCTATATGCAAATCTAGACCAGTTCACATACTCTGAAGAAGATATTCCTTTGGGCCAACGTACAGAGATCGATCGTTGGATTCTATCTGAACTTAATTCACTGATTAAAGTGGTAGATAGTGCTTATGAGGAGTATGAGCCTACACGTGCGGCAAGGGCTATCTCAGAGTTTGTACAAGAGAATTTAAGTAACTGGTACGTGCGTTTATGTAGAAGACGTTTTTGGAAAGGCGAATATGCTGCAGATAAAATTGCGGCCTATCAAACACTATATACCTGTTTAGATGTGGTGGCAAAACTCTCCGCGCCTATATCTCCGTTTTTTATGGATAGGCTATATTTAGATTTGAATAAAGCTACGGTTAAAAAAGGTTTTGAAAGTGTGCACTTGGCAGATTTTCCAGTAGCGGATGAATCTGTAATTGATGAAGGTCTAGAGGTAAAAATGCATAAAGCACAAATTATATCATCTCTGGTATTATCAATTCGTCAAAAAGAAAAAATTAAAGTACGCCAACCATTACAAAAAATCATGATTCCTGTTCTTGATGCCAAAGATCGAGAAGAAATAGAGGCGGTTTCAGAATTAATAAAATCTGAAGTTAACGTTAAGGAAATTCAGTTGTTAGATGATGCTTCAGGTATATTGGTAAAACGTATTAAGCCTAATTTCAAGGCTTTAGGTCCTAAATTTGGTAAAGAAATGAAGCAAATTGCCCAAGTTGTCAATGCTTTTGAGCAGAATGATATCCAAAAAATTGAGCAAGATGGCGAATTAACAATCCAATTAGAAAATAAAAGTATTACTTTACAGTTACAAGATGTAGAAATATCCTCTCAAGATATTGAAGGGTGGATGGTGGCAACATCAGGTAAATTAACTGTAGCTTTAGATGTTACTATTGATGACAAATTAAGAAATGAAGGTGTCGCAAGAGAACTTGTAAATAGAATTCAGAACATTAGAAAAGATTCAGGTTTTGAGGTAACGGATAAAATTGCGGTTAAAATATTGAAAGATGGTTTTGTTGAAGTAGCTATAGAAGATAATATTGAGTATATTAAAACAGAAACTTTGACGGCCGAATTAAATTTTGAAGAAAAGTTGGATAAAGGCGTTGAAATTGCTTTTGACGAGGTGAACACTAAATTGTTTATTGAAAAACATTAAAAGATGGCAGAAGATTTAAAAGTGAGATATTCTGACAAGGATTTGGCAGAATTCAAAGAATTGATCGAAGAGAAAATAGAGAAAGCTAAAAGTCATTTAGAGCTGTTAAAAAGTGCTTATATGAATGATGGTAATAATGGTACAGATGATACTTCACCTACCTTTAAGGCTTTTGAAGAAGGGTCAGAGACTATGAGCAAAGAAGCTAATACCCAGTTGGCTATTAGGCAAGAGAAATTTATTCGTGACCTTAAGAATGCAATTTTACGTATAGAGAATAAAACCTATGGTATTTGTCGTGTAACCGGAAAATTAATCAATAAAGAAAGATTAAAACTGGTGCCCCATGCTACTCTAAGTATTGAAGCAAAAAATATGCAATCATAATTAAAACGCCTTTAGGGGCGTTTTTTAATAGCTGTAGTTTTGAAAGGTTTTATAATTAGTTGCCTACTATTATACTCTTTTGCGGTCAATGCACAAAAGAAAGTGTATAAAAGTGTATTGGACGATCACATAGAACTAATTCAGGTAGATGCTACCAATTGCTTTATTGTTGAAGTAGAAACAAGCAATGATAACCAAATTACCGTACAGACCGAAATAGAAGGCGAGTATAGCCAAGATTTAGAAATTGAAGTGTTTACCAATGGCAATACCCTTTTGATAGATACGGGTTTTACTCCAAATTTTAAAAATCCGAACGATAAATTAAGTGCCCATAAAGTAATATCGATAGCCATAAAAATTATAATGCCGATTCAGAAAAAATTGGAAATTTTTGGAACAAATGCAAGGGTAGTTGTGGAGGGTGCTTATAAAGAAGTTAATATTTCTTTATCAGATGGGGCATGCTTTTTAAATAATGTATTAGGGAGTACTAAAGTGAAAACTCAGAGTGGTAATATTAGTGTTGTTGCAAAAGCTGCGGATATTACAACGTCCAGTAAATATGGTGACGTTTCTAGGAACCCTATTCCTTTTGGTACATCCTCTTTTTTGCTGGAAACCATTACCGGTAATATACTTTTAAGTAAAACCGAATAATATTTATATTTTTGCGCTCATTGATGAAAGCCCATGAACATTAAAAAATCCGTATTGTTTATTCTATTGATATTGATAATTGATCAATGGAGTAAAATTTATATCAAAACCAATTTTGTATTAGGAGAATCTGTAGAGGTCTTTAGTTGGTTTAAAATATTATTTATTGAAAATGAAGGTGCTGCGTGGGGCGCAAAGCTAAGCGATGTATTACCTATTTCAGATAATATAGGAAAATTGGTATTGACCATTTTTAGGCTATTTGCTATTTTGGGAATAGGATATTGGTTGTTCGATGTCATCAAGAAAAAAGCTTCTAATACATTGATATGGGCAGTTTCTTTAATATTTGCCGGCGCATTGGGCAATATTTTAGATTCAGTATTTTATGGAGCCATATTCAATGAAAGCTATAATGAAGTGGCTACCTTATTTTCGGACGAACCCTACGGTAAATTGTTTTACGGTAAGGTAGTAGACATGCTTTACTTTCCAATGGTAGATTCTACCTGGCCCACTTGGATGCCTATGGTTGGAGGGCAAAATTTTAGATTTTTTGAACCAGTGTTCAATATTGCCGATACGGCAATAAGTACCGGTGTAGGTATTCTTTTGGTTTTTAATAAGAGGGCTTTCAACAAAGAAGAAAAGGTAGAGTCGTCCATCTCGGAAGAAAATTCGAATAGGACTCAAGAAGAGGTAAATGAATAGGATTTTAAGGGTGTTACGCAGTAATCTAAAGGAATATCTGTAGTATCCACGTCATCAATTTCAATTTCGGCCTCAAAAAAAGACAGCCCTATTTTAATTACATCTTCTCTGCATTCGCTTAAAAAGCGGTCGTAGTAACCTTTACCATATCCAATTCTATTTCCGCCTTTATCAAAGGCTAGTAATGGTATAAAAACAACGTCAATTTTTTTTGGTTCAACGGTTATACCATCAATGGGTTCAGGTATATTGAGTGTGTTGGTGGTGAATTTAGTATTGTCCGTAAGCAAATAGTGTTCTAATTCTGTAGAAGAAATTATTTTAGGGACAATTACGTTTTTATCAAGACCTAAAAGAATAGAGATAATGCCTTCAGTGTCTATTTCTGATTTTTGTGCTATCGGCAAAAATATATGAAAGTATTGCATATCCCAAATTGGCAATTTCAATACTGAATTTGCAATGGTAGTGCTATTTTGAGATATTTCTGTTGGAGTTAGGCAACTTCGAAGTCTTGAATATTTTATACGTAAATCTTTCTTCAACATAGTGAAGTGATTTTTAACGATAGATTTTTCAATCTATTCTTTACCTGCAACGGCAAAAAATACCTTAAAAAATAACATTAAAACAAGGTAAGTTCCTAAAGTGATGATATAACTATCCATAATCCTAGATTTGTAAATGAGCTAATAATTGTTGTTGTTGAGTTAAAAATAGGTAAAATAATCGATACTATATCTTTGAAATGCACATTTTTATCGTTGAAATGCACATTTTTATTATAAAATTAACATTATGATGCATATAAATAAACATTTTAGGTTTTAATTAACTGAAAACCATGTAGTTGCAGTAGTGTTGAATTTTTTTGGATTATTAATAATATAATTTCGAGTGGTTTTAATTTTCTAATTCTCAAAAAATTGTTTTAATAATTTCATATTCCTATTTAGAGGTGTGTTTTTATGCTTATAAGATTTATACGTTTATCAATAATATAAAGTGCCTATTATAGCCTAAATTAGTGGTGTAGAATTATGACAGATATTCCATTAAATATACAATTAAGCGCATTGCCTACTGGTCCAGGAGTTTATCAGTTTTATGATAGTAATGAAAGTATACTATATGTAGGTAAAGCCAAAAACCTTAAAAAACGTGTTTCTTCTTATTTTAATAAGAATCATGAGTATGGTAAAACACGTGTTCTGGTAAAAAAAATAAAGGCAATTAAACACATAGTGGTGCCTACGGAGTCAGATGCACTTTTGTTAGAGAATAATTTAATTAAAGAACTAAGACCTAGGTATAACGTATTACTTAAAGATGATAAATCTTATCCTTGGTTATGCCTTAAAAATGAACGTTTTCCAAGATTTTTTCCTACTAGAAGGGTCATTAAGGATGGGTCTGAGTATTTTGGACCGTATACCAGTATGAAAACGGTAAGGGTGCTTTTAGATTTAATTAAAAGTGTATATCCTTTAAGAACTTGTAATTATGATTTATCGGCAGAGAAAATAAATGCTGGCAAGTATAAGGTATGTTTAGAATATCATTTGGGAAATTGTAAAGGTCCATGTGAGGGCTACCAAACAATTACGGAATATGATAGACAAATTGAAGATATTCGCGAAATTGTAAAAGGAAATTTTAAGTCTTCGTTATCCTATTTTAAAGGACAGATGAAAGCCTTGGCAGAAGAAATGAAGTTTGAAGAGGCGCAAAAAATAAAGGATAAAATAGATGTTCTCGAAAATTATCAATCTAAATCTACTATAGTAAATCCTAAGATCAGTAATGTTGATGTTTTCAGTATAGTATCGGATAATGCGTATGCCTATATAAATTTTCTGCAATTGTCGAATGGCTCTATAATTAGGTCTCATACCATGGAGATCAAGAAAAAGCTTGAGGAGCAAGATGAAGATTTGTTAGAATTGGCAATTGTTGAAATCAGGGAGCGATTTAAGTCTGAGTCAAAAGAGTTATATGTGCCTTTTAAAATTGCCGTTTCTCCTGGTCTTAAGGTAACCATTCCCAAACTTGGTGATAAAAAGCGCATTCTTGATTTGTCTGAACGTAATGCGAAGTTCTTTAGGCAAGAAAAGTTCAATCAAATTAAAATAATTGATCCGGATCGCCATACGAACAGGATTATGGCTCAAATGAAGAAAGACTTAAGGTTGTCTGCAGAACCGCGCCATATAGAATGTTTTGATAATAGTAATATTCAAGGTAGTAACCCGGTAGCGGCATGCGTTGTGTTTAAAGATGGCAAACCTTCAAAAAAAGAATATAGACACTATAATATAAAGACGGTTACAGGTCCTGATGATTTTGCCTCCATGGAAGAGGTAGTATTTAGAAGATACAAAAGACTACAGGAAGAAATGCAACCTTTGCCGCAACTAATTGTCATTGATGGTGGTAAAGGTCAGTTGTCGTCAGCGCTGAAAAGTCTTGATCTTTTAGGTTTACGAGGTAAAATTGCAATTGTTGGTATCGCTAAAAGATTAGAGGAAATATATTTTCCGGAAGATCCCATACCATTATACTTGGACAAAAAATCTGAAAGTTTAAAAATCATTCAATATTTAAGGAATGAAGCACATAGGTTCGGCATTACATTTCATAGAAACAAAAGGAGTAAGGGAGCTATTAATTCTGAGTTAGAGGGTATAAATGGTGTAGGAGAAAAAACAGCACAACAATTATTGAAAAAATTTAAATCGGTAAAACGTATCAAAGAAGCATCTGTTGAAAGTTTAAGTCAAGAAGTTGGTGCATCAAAAGCAAAGAAGATTTATGAGTCTTTTCGTCAAAAATAGAATGTTTTCAAGATTTGCGCTTATTGTGCTGTCTATGTTTTGCGCTACGGCACTGGTTGCGCAAAATGTAGATGTAGAAAAGGCTCCAAAAATAGGTTTGGTGCTAAGTGGTGGTGGTGCCAAAGGTATGGCACATATTGGAGCGTTAAAGGTTATAGAAGAGGCAGGTATAGAAATAGATTACATTGGAGGATCTAGTATGGGAGCAATTGTAGGGGCTTTATATGCTTCTGGGTATTCGGCGAGAGAGCTAGATTCTCTCTTTACAGTCACCAATGTTGGCTCTTTAATTCAAGATAACCTTCCAAGAAGCGCCAAAACTTTTTATGAAAAAGAAGATTCTGAAAGATATGCGCTTACCTTACCCTTTAAAAATTTTAAAGTTACCGTACCACCTGCGTTTTCTGGAGGACAAAATATCTATAATGAATTTGTGAGGCTTTTATACCATGTTAAGGATATAGAGGATTTTAATAAACTGCCTATACCTTTTGTGTGTATAGCAACAGATATAGAAACGGGTAAACAAGTTGTTTTAGATTCTGGTTATCTGCCAGAAGCAATATTGGCTAGTGGAACCTTGCCTTCTCTTTTTGAACCTACGGCTATTGATGGCAAGGTATTGATAGATGGCGGTGTTGTCAATAATTATCCAATTGATGAGGTAAGGGCTATGGGTGCTGAGTTAATTATTGGTGTTGATGTTCAGCATGACTTATCTGATCGAGATGCACTTTTGTCTGCTACCGAAATTTTACTTCAAATAAATAATTACAGAACCGTGGCCGATATGAAAATTAAATCGGCTAAAACGGATATTTACATAAAGCCGCAAATAGAAGATTACTCTGTTATTGATTTTAACAGGCTGTCAGAAATAGTTAAAAAAGGGGAAGACGCCGCAAATTTGAAAATAGATGATTTAAAAAAACTTGCAACAAGGGGGGTTGGTGAAAAAAGAACCATTCCGGTTGTTGGTGCGGCAGAAGAGCTTACTGTCAACAGATTATTTATTGATGGTAATACAAATCATACAAGGGGGTATGTAAAAGGAAAATTAAGATTTAACTTAGATGAACCCATAGATTTTAAAAAACTACAACAAGGCATTAGTAACTTGTCGGCCACAGGCAATTTTAGAACTATAAAGTATAAATTATTGGACAATTTAAATGGCGGAGAAGATTTGATCTTGCCATTAGATGAGACCAGAAATACTTCCTTTTTAAGATTAGGTGCGCATTATGATGATCTGTATAAAAGTGGGGCTATAATCAATCTTACCAAAAAGAGACTATTGTCAAAAGATGATGTGGCGTCATTTGATTTTATTTTGGGAGATAATATTAGGTATAACTTTGAGTATTATGTTGATAAAGGTACGTATTGGAGTTTTGGTGTAAATTCTAGGTTCAATGATTTTGAACAAGAAATCAACTTTGATCTCATTCAAGGTAATTTTGAAGTAGGTAATGGTACACAATTGAATTCTATTAATTTGAACGTATCGGATTTTACTAATCAATTGTATGTTCAAACAGTAGTTAAAGAAGAGTTTGCCTTTACCCTTGGTGGGGAGTTTAAGCATTTGCAATTTAGTACTAGAACATTTGGAGATGTAGACGATGACAGCTTGCCGGGTAATACGGCTAGTAATGGAAGAACTTATTTTGAAAGAAGTAACTACATAAGTGCATTTGGAGCTTTAAAATTAGATACCTATGATGATAAGTATTTTCCATCTAGAGGCTTGTATTTTAATGGAGATATGCACTATTATGTTTTATCCTCTGATTATAATAATAATTTTAAAGACTTTTCAATATCCAAAGCTAGAATGGGAATGGCGTTGCCCTTGGTGAGAAATTTATCTTTAAATGTAGAGACCGAGGGAGGTTTTAAGCTGGGCACCTCTAATGTTACCTCTTTCGATTTTATTTTGGGAGGCTACGGAACGGATTTCATTAACAATTTAGTTCCTTTTGTGGGGTATGATTTCATAAGTTTAGTGGGTAACAGCTTTGTGAAGGCATATGCTAGACTTGATTATGAATTTGCACCAAAGAACCATGCCTTGTTCACCGCCAATTATGCAAACGTAGACGATGATCTTTTTAGAACGGGAGATTGGTTTAAAGCGCCAACATATTCCGGTTATGGTGTGGGATACGGTTGGGAATCTTTTGTAGGACCAATAAACCTAATGTACTCTTGGACACCGGAAGATGATCGTTCTCATTTTTTTGTAAGTATCGGGTATTGGTTCTAAAGTGAAATAAACGCTGTTATTTTTTGAGTGAAATTCGACCTTTTCAAGCTAAAATTCTTAATGGATTCCCAAATATTAAGTGGAAGTGTGAATAACTGTTAAGTTTATCGTTAAAGTAAGTTAAACCGTACTTTGGGTAAGGTAAAGTGCCTTAAATTTACATCAGCTAAGGGGTGGTTCCCTTACAACTTTAAGTAGTGGTTTTTCATAATTTAAAGTTTGGTTGGTTATTTAGGAAAAGCCCAGTTTTTAAACTGGGCTTTTTTTATACAACAATACTTTGGAATAAATTTTGTTTAAGATATTGTAACTAAAGTAATGGGAAATTATCTATTGCTATTTTTACAATAAACTGCGAACTATGAAAAGATTAATTTTACTTGCTCTTATTGTTTCCTCTTTTAGTGTGCAAGCTCAAAGTTCTCAATCTGCATTTAAAACGGGAGAATGGTTAAAGTTTAGAATGCATTATGGTTTTTTAAATGCCAGCTTTGCTACTTTGCAGGTGAATTCTGCCACTATAAACAATAAGCCAGTTTATCATGTAGTGGGTCATGGTGAAACCACGGGTGTTGCCAGTTGGTTCTTTAAGGTAGATGATACGTATGAAAGCTATTTTGATAAAGTAGATGGTAAGCCGTATAGGTTTGTGCGTAAAATTGACGAAGGTGGTTATACCAAAGATGTTGAAATAAACTTTGATCATGATACATCTAAAGCGGAACTTAATGATAAGAAAAACAAGAAAAAGCTTAATTTTACACTAGAGGACAATATACAGGATTTAATATCCGCTTTTTATTATTTGAGGAACAACTATGAAACGGAAGATCTTGAAATAGGAAAAGCTATTACCCTTAAAATGCTTTATGATGATGATGGGATCTTCAATTTTAAACTAAAATATTTAGGTTTAGAAGTGCTCAACACTAAGTACGGTAAAGTAGAATGCTTAAAATTTAGGCCTTTGGTTCAATCGGGTCGTGTATTCAAGGAGCAGGAAAGTTTGTCGTTATGGGTGTCAAATGATGATAATAGAATTCCAATTAGAATTAAAGCAGATTTAGCGGTAGGTGCTATTAAAGCAGATTTAGATGGGTATAATGGTCTTAAGCATCAGTTTAAAATTATAATGGATTAACCCATAGATGGAAGATAAAGAGAAGATTAAATCCCAAATCTCTAAATTAGAAGAAAAATACAAGGATTCAGGGCAAGATCTTAGCTCGTATTTAGATGGCTTGCTACATCAGCGTTATTTAACGTATTGGGACTATATTCATTTAGACACGTTGCTTAGTCTTCAAGTCCCTAGAACTCATTTCCCCGATGAGGAAATTTTTATCATGTACCATCAGATTACCGAGTTGTATTTTAAATTGATCTTACATGAACAAAAACAACTAGTAGATGATAAAAGTGGAAATCTAGATTTTTTTATTGAAAAAGTTAGAAGAGTCAATAGTTATTACAAAGTATTGATATCATCGTTCAGTGTTATGATAAAAGGTATGGAGCGTGAGCAGTTCTTGCAATACCGTATGGCACTTTTACCGGCGAGCGGGTTTCAATCTGCTCAATTTAGAATGATAGAATTGTATGCCACTCCTTTGGAAAACCTGGTACATGTATCAGATAGGGAGCAATTATCCCCGGGTGTCTCTATAGAAGATCTTTATGAACATATCTATTGGAAAAAAGGGGCAACAGATTTGGCTACAGGTGAAAAGACCTTGACTTTAAAGCAGTTTGAATATCGTTACACGCCTAGATTGATCAGAATTGCAAAACAAGTTGAGAATTCAACAATATATCATAAATACTTAAGTTTACCCAAAAAACAAAGAGAGGATCAAGCATTGATAGATGCGTTGAAAATGCTTGATATGAATGCCAACATTAATTGGCAGTTAATGCACATGGGTTCTGCCCATAGGTACTTAAGAAAAGAAACGGGAGATATTGAGGCAACTGGAGGTACAAATTGGAAAGAATATTTACCGCCAAGTTTCCAAAAAATAGTTTTTTTCCCAGAGTTGTATACAGAGCAAGAACTAAATAATTGGGGCAAACAATGGGTAGACCATATGTTAAATCCAGATAAATCAAGAGGAGAGTAATGCAGAAATATTGGGGTATAATCTTGGCTTTGACCGTAATGATATCATGTAAAGATGCCGAAGTGCAAAAAAAAGATATCGCACAAGAAATAGGTGAAGTTGAAAAGCCGGTCTTAAATGAAAGATTTGGTTTTAATCTAGATGAATTTTATGTGAAACTAGATACCATTAAATACGGTGATAGTTTTGGTGAATTAATGCAGCAGCATAAAGTTGATTACCCTAAGGTGGCGGCTATTTCAGAAAACTTTAGAGATAGTTTTGACGTGCGTAAAATACGTGTGGGAAAACCATATGTTATTTTGCAGTCCAAAGATACCCTGGCACAGGCTCAAGTATTCATTTATGAAAATGACCCAATTAATTATACTGTGGTAGATTTGAGAGATACCGTTAAAGTATATAAGAATAAGAATAAGGTAAAGTATGTGCAAAGAGAAGTTTCGGGGGTAATTGAATCTAGTTTATCCGAAGCAATATTGCAACAAGGGGTAGATTATAATGTAACCCACAACCTGGCAAATGTATATGCATGGACTATTGATTTCTCTAGATTACAAAAGAATGATAAGTTTAAAATCATTTATAACGAGAAATATATAAACGATACGGTGTATGCGGGTGCAGAGCCAATTGAGGCTGCATATTTTCAACATAATGGTAAGCCTATTTACGCCTTTGCCTATGAAAACGATTCGCTAAGAAGTATAGTAGATTATTTTGATGAAAATGCAAATAATCTTAGAAGAACGTTTTTAAGAATGCCCGTAGAATATGGTCGTCTATCTTCTAGATATAATCTAAAGAGAAGAATTAAATATTATGGCTATAAATTAAGACCACATAAAGGAACGGATTATGCGGCGCCAATAGGAACCCCTATAATGGCCACTGCAGATGGTACTGTAGTAGAGTCTACAAGAAGGGGCGGTAATGGTAAATATGTAAAGATCAGGCACAACGGTACCTATTCAACACAGTATTTACATATGAAGGCACAAAATGTCAAAAAAGGACAATTTGTACGCCAAGGAGATGTCATAGGTTGGATTGGAATGACAGGAAATACTGGTGGTCCACATGTATGTTATCGTTTTTGGAAAAATGGTAGGCAAGTAGATCCGTTAAAAGAAGAGTTACCGCAAGCAGAACCGCTGCACGACTCGTTAAAAGAAGATTACTTTGCATATATATCAACATATAAAGAACAGTTAGATTGTATAATATATCCTAAAGTTTTATTAGAAAACGAAGAGGACTTACTAACACTTAATCAAGAAAATGGCACTGAGTAAAATAAATCCGCAACAAACAGATATCTGGAAAAAATTAACTGCACACTTTGAGGAGACCAAAGGCACGCATTTAAGAACTTTATTTTCTTCCGATGCAAATAGGGCCGAGAAGTTTACACTTCAATGGAACGATTTTTTGTTCGATTATTCAAAGAATAGAATAACCGATGAAACTATGCAGTTGTTGCTGCAATTGGCAGATGAAGTAAATTTAAAAGGTGCTATAGATGATTATTACAATGGCGGTCATATCAATGAGACAGAAGGTAGGGCTGTGCTTCATACGGCATTGAGAGCAAAAAAAGATGATGAGGTGTTAGTGGATGGTTTTAATGTAATGCCAGAAGTTTACGAGGTTAAAGAGCATATTAAAGAATTTACCAATGCGGTAATAAGTGGTGAGTTAAAAGGTTATACCGGCAAACCTTTTACAGATGTGGTAAATATTGGTATTGGAGGCTCTGATCTTGGTCCTGCTATGGTAACAGAGGCGTTGAAGTTCTATAAGAATCACTTATCGGTTCATTTCGTAAGTAATGTAGATGGTGATCATGTTCATGAAATTTTAAAGAACTTAGATCCGGAAACTACCTTATTTGTAGTGGTTTCTAAAACATTTACGACACAAGAGACCTTGAGCAATGCTACCACCATTAAAAAATGGTTTTTAAAGCATGGTACTCAAGAAGATATTGCCAAGCATTTTGCAGCGGTTTCTACCAACAGCGAGAAAATTGCTGAGTTTGGTATAGATGCTGCCAACGTATTCCCTATGTGGGATTGGGTAGGTGGAAGATTTTCATTGTGGAGTGCTGTAGGTTTAACAATAGCATTGGCAGTTGGTTATGATAATTTTAATGCTTTGCTAGAAGGCGCCCATCAAACGGATGTTCATTTCAAGGAAAGTGATTTTTCAGAAAACATTCCCGTTGTCATGGCATTGTTGAGTGTATGGTATAATAATTTTTATGGAGCGGAAACAGAGGCAATAATTCCTTATGCACAATATTTAAGTAGATTCTCGGCATATTTACAACAGGGAATCATGGAAAGCAATGGTAAAAGTGTAGATAGGGCGGGTAATGTGGTTAATTATGAAACCGGAACAATTATTTGGGGAGAACCGGGTACAAATTCTCAGCATGCGTTCTTTCAATTGATTCACCAGGGCACAAAATTAATTCCAACAGATTTTATTGGGTTTAAGTATTCTTTACATGGAGATAAAGATCACCATAATAAGTTGATGGCAAATTATTTTGCCCAGACAGAAGCATTAATGAACGGTAAGACAAAGGATGAGGTGGTCAAGGAATTGAAAGAAAAAGACCTGACAGAATCTGAAATAGACAAGCTTGCTCCGTTCAAGGTTTTTGCCGGCAATAAACCTACCAATACTGTTTTAATAGATAAGCTAACGCCAAAATCTTTAGGAGCTTTAATAGCTTTGTATGAGCATAAAATATTTGTTCAAGGAATAATCTGGAACATTTTCAGCTATGATCAATGGGGTGTAGAACTAGGTAAACAGCTAGCTGGTACAATATTAAAGGATATTGAAAATTCTGAAATTTCTGATCACGACAGTTCTACATTGCGACTTTTACAATATTTTAAGAAATAATTTAGAATACAATAAAGATTTTCAAAAAAGGGTAACTATTTAATTTTCAAGTAAATCGTGTATGGTTTTTAGGTATTTTTGTGGTATTGATTTAACGTTGTCTTAACGTTAGAACTTTAAAAATACTTGACTTTTGCAGCAAGTTAAAAACTAAACAAATACTTGAAAAAATGAGAAAAATGTATTTTGCATTAGCGGCATTTTTAATGACCGTAACTGCTTTTTCACAAGGATCTATTTCTGGTACTGTACTAGATGGCGACACAAACACTCCGTTGCCAGGAGCTACAGTAATGGTTAAAGGTACTACTAACGGGACATCAACTGATTTTGATGGAAACTTTACTATTAATGCAAGTGCCGAGTCTGGAACCTTAGTTGTTTCTTACATTGGTTTTAATTCTAAACAAGTTGCCTTTACTTCAACAGGTAACATTGGTTCAATTGTCTTGGAACCAAATGCTGAAGAGCTTGAGGGTGTTGTTGTAACAGGAATTTTAGATATTGCTAAGGATAGGGAAACTCCTGTGGCTGTTTCAACAATTAGAGCAGCTGAAATACAAGAAAAATTAGGTTCTCAAGAATTACCTGAAATACTTAAGTCTACACCTTCTATTTACGCTACTAAAACAGGTGGTGGTTTTGGTGATGGTAGAGTTAACGTTAGAGGTTTCGATTCTAGAAACACCGCGGTAATGGTTAATGGTATTCCTGTTAACGATATGGAAAATGGTGCTGTTTACTGGAGTAACTGGGCTGGTTTAGGCGATGTTACTACTGCTATGCAAGTGCAAAGAGGTTTAGGATCATCTAAGTTGGCAATTTCTTCTGTTGGTGGTACAATAAACGTTATTACAAAGTCTACCGAGAAAGAAGAAGGTGGTACTGTTACACTTGGTGGTGGTAACGATGGTTATTTAAAAACTAACGTTGCTTACAATACTGGGAAATCGGATAAAGGTTTTGCAGCTTCTATATTACTAGGTAGAACTTCAGGTGATGGTTATATTCAGGGAACTGAATTTGAAGGTTATAATTATTTTATTGGATTAGGTTATGAGCCTAATGATAAACATAATTTCCAGTTTGTTTTAACTGGAGCTCCACAAGTACATAACCAGAGAACATCAAGTTTCTTTAATGTTGCTACTTTGGCAGATCATTTAGAGTACGGTGCTAAATACAACTATAATGGTGGTACTTTGAATGGTGAGGAATTCGGTTGGAGAAGAAACTTCTACCACAAACCTATTACTTCTTTAACGTGGGAATGGAAAGCTTCTGAAAAATCCACATTGTCTACATCTGCCTATGCTTCTTTTGGTCGTGGTGGCGGAACAGGTGATATTGGTGCAGGACCGGGTTTTGGTTATGCTAGTTCTAGTAGATATAGAATTCCTGAAACAGGTCAAGTGGATTATGATTTAATTTCACGCTTTAATGGCGGTGAGGCAGTTACTTTTTATGATGGTAACGATTATCAATTATCACCTAATGCTGATGGCGAATATATCACTACAAGCTTTGGTGATGGTCTTGCAAGAAGAGCTTCTATCAACTCTCACAACTGGTTTGGTGTAATCGCTAATTTGAATACTCAAATTAACGAAAAATGGAGTTATGATGTAGGTTTGGATTTAAGAAGCTACAAAGGTATTCACTACAGAAGAGTGGATAATTTATTAGGAGCTGATGGTTATTTTGATGATGACGACATTAATAACCCTAACCATACTGTACGTCAAAATGGTGTTGTAGATTCTGATTTCTCTTCTATTTTGAATGTATTTAAGAGTATTGATGATGAAGAGAAGATTGATTACTATAATGATGGTCTTGTAAGATGGGCCGGTGCATTTGGTCAAGTTGAATATACTGATGGCGTAGTTTCTGCTTTTGTTCAAGGTGGTATTTCTAATCAAGGATTTAAAAGAATCGATTATTTTACCTATTTAGATTCTGATCCTTTACAAGAAACTGATTGGGAAAATATTTTAGGAGGTAACATTAAAGGTGGTGCTAACTTTAATATTAATGAAGCTAATAACGTATTTTTTAATGGTGGGTACTATTCTAAACAACCATTGTTCGATGCAGTTTACATTAATTTTGTAAACGAATTAAACCCAGATTTAACCAATGAGAAAATTTTAGGTCTTGAAATGGGTTATGGTCTTAATCTAGGTGATTTCAGAGCAAAGGTGAATTTATATAGAACATCTTGGAAAGATAGATTTGTTTCTATTGGCATTGAAACTCCAACAGGAGATGAGGGTAATGCTAATATTAATGGTGTTGAACAAGTTCATAAGGGTATTGAGATTGAAGCGGATTACCGTGCGTCAGATGTTGTACAGTTTAGAGGTATGATATCTTTAGGTGATTGGGAGTATGCTGGGAATGCAACTGGTCAAGCTCTTGATGATGATAGAAATGTTATTGACCCAGATGTTACTTTATTTCTAGATGGTGTAAAAGTTGGTGATGCCGCTCAATTTACTACAAACTTAGAAATGATTGTAAGACCTATTGAGGATCTTAAGATTAGCGCTAACCTTTACAATGCTTCAAGATTATATGCATTCTTAAATGCAGAAGATTTTGATTCAGCAGATAATCAAGGTTCATTACGTTTACCAAGTTATACACTTTTTGACTTAGGTGCATATTACACTTTTGGTTTAGGAGGAAGCAACAAGCTTAGTATTGCTGCTAACGTAAACAACCTTTTTGATACAGAATATATAGCTGAATCGTTGACAAATACATTTGCAGGACAAGGAGATGATGTATTTAGAGGAATTTCTACTGATAACAAAGTATTCTTTGGATTTGGTAGAACTTTTAACGTAAGTGCTCGTTATAGTTTCTAAGATTATTTCTTACTTAATTATTAAACCCTGACTGCAAAGTCAGGGTTTTTTTTGCTCAAAATTCAGTACATTTAAAACTTAAATTATATACTATGTACGAAACTATTCACATACTTCATTCTTACTTGGCTTATATAGCATTGGCCGTATTAATATTGGCTGTTGTCAATGCAATCTCTGGTCTTGTATCAAAAAGGATATTTGATATGGGTAAAGACTTAAGAGTAAGTCTGTTCGCCTTAATTCTATGTCATATTCAATTATTGGTAGGTTTGATCCTTTATTTTGTTTCACCAAGTGGATTAAGTGCAATACAAGAATTTGGTATGGGTGGTTTAACATCTGCAGCACGTTTGTTAGCTGTAGAGCATCCTTTTATCAATATTTTGGCAATAGTATCAATTACCGTGGGTTGGTCTAGACATAAGAAATTTGTTGAAGGCAATAAGAAATTTAAAAGTATTGCTATCTTCTACGGCATTGGGTTGTTATTCATACTAAGTAGAATTCCTTGGGGACAATGGTTTAATTAAATTTGGACTGTAATTCGTTGACGATTAAAGAACCAAAATGTGATTCATTTTGGTTCTTATTTATGGATTTACTTTTTTAATGAGGTGGAGATAAACTGGAAAATGGTCACTGTACCCGCCAATATAACTACCACCGGCATACGTTCGTAATGGATATCCCTTGTACCTTCCTTTAGGGTCCAGTAAGTAAGGCGGAGTAAATATGCCGGTTTTCCAATATCTGTAGCCCTCATTTGGATTATTGATTAAACTAGAGGTCATATAAAACTGATCGAACAAATTCCATTTGTCCCTATAAGCCAGTGAGCCCCTTCCTTTTCTATAAAGCTTTTCCATAGGTCCATAAAGGCTTGTGGAATCCAGCTTTTTGGAGTTTTTTTCAACTTTCAGTACTTTTTTAAAACTTGGGTCAATAGGGTCATCGTTAAAATCGCCCATGCTTATAATTTTTGCATGAGTATTAAATCTTCTGACAGAATCAATAATTCTTTTGTTCAATTTAGCCGCTTCCACTCTAAAAGGTCTACTTCTGGCTTCGCCACCACTTCTAGAAGGCCAATGGTTTACCATAAAGTAAATTTGCTCATTATCCAGAAGACCTTCGACAATTAATTGATCTCTCGTATAATCTCGTTTGCCATCTAATTTAAATAACAATAACCTATGACTATTAAAATTGACCGGAACAAAAGCATCTTTCTTATAAAGTAAGGCTACATCTATTCCACGTTCGTCTGGTGAATCAAAATGTACAATTCCGTAGTTAAAAGCCGATAAGAATTCGTGATGAACTAAATCTTCTAAAACACCTAAATTTTCTACCTCGCAAACTCCAATAATATCTGGAGCCGTCTTGTTTTCTTTTGAACCTATTTCGGATAATACCTTAGCCATGTGTTCTATCTTGTGTGTATAGCGTAGTGGTGTCCAATGATCTTTGCCATCTGGGGTTCTATCGTCATCGTAGACTAAAGAATCATTTTTAGTATCAAATAAATTTTCTAGATTATAAAATGCAATAGTCCTTATTTGATATGTCTCTGGCTCTTGGGCAAATGAGAATAAGGTTAGAAAAAAGAATATTGACTGAAAAAAGCGCATTGTTGAATGTATTTGGTCTTAAATATCAACGAGTATACGGATTTTTCACGTTAATTATTTCTTAAACAGTATCTTAATGACTTATAAATAAGGCATTAAGCTGTCTAATGGTTAAGCATACATTATTTTTATTACTGTTTTTTATAATTATCGGCCTTAGGGCTCAAAACACTTTTTCGGTTCAAGGTGTGGTAAAAGATAATGAAAGTAAGATGGTGCTTGCCAATGTATCCGTATTTTTGGAAGGGGAAGATACTATGATGGTAACCAATGCATCAGGTAAATTCTCACTGTCATTTTCCAACAATGGAGAATACATACTGCAAATTTCTTCAGGAGAATATACGATCAAGCGTATTCCGGTTATTTTAGAAGATGAAAATATTGATTTAGGTGATATTTTTTTAATTCGAGATATAACTTTAGAAAAATCAATAAACCTTATAACAATTACAGATGACGAACTTTTAGATGAAGAAGTGAATTCTAATGCACTTGCACTTCTACAATCCACAAAAGATGTTTTTCTTAATAGGGCGGCGTTTGACTTTGGTCAGGCGTTTTTTAGGGTAAGGGGTTATGACTCTCAATATGGAGAGGTTTTCCTTAACTCTCTGCCAATGAATAAATTGTATGATGGTAGACCTCAATGGAATAATTGGGGCGGGCTAAACGACGTAATTAGAAATCAACAATACTCTAATGGATTAACAGCTTCAGAGGTCACCTTTGGTGGAATATTGGGAAATACCAATATAGACTTAAGGCCTTCAAAATTAAGGGCGGGCACTCGTTTGTCATCTTCTATTTCAAATAGAACCTATAGTGGTAGACTTATGGCTACCTATAATTCTGGAGTAGAGAAAGAGAAATTCGCATATATAATATCCGGTTCAAGAAGATGGGCAAAGCAAGGGTATATTAATGGTACTCTATATGATTCTTATTCCCTTTATGGAACAATGGAATATTTTTTAAACGATAAAAATTCATTTTCCACTACGGCAATTGTTGCATCTAATAGAAGGGGGCGCTCTTCTGCAATAACGGAGGAAGTATTTAAATTAAAAGGAAATAAATATAATCCATATTGGGGATATCAAGATGGTAAAATTAGAAATTCAAGAGAACGCCATATAAGGGAACCGTTGTTCTTATTAAATTATCATCACGAATCTGAAAAATTTCGTTTAAATGCTGGATTAGCATATCAAACTGGGCAGTATACAAGAAGCCGTTTAGGGTACTTTAATGCTCCTAATCCAGATCCTACATATTATCGGTATTTGCCTAGTTTTTATTTGAATTCGCCCATAGGAGCTAATTTTGAAAGTGCAATAGAGGCTAAAAATGGATTTTTAAGTCAGCCACAATTAGATTGGGAAAAGCTGTATGCAGCAAATACTAGTATAGGTCAGAACGGTGAGGCCGCATATGTTCTTTATGATGATGTAACCAAAGATGATCAATTAACAGCTAGAATGACTTCGAATTTGGAGTTGAACGCTCATTTTAAGTTAGATATGGGCTTGACATACAGATCGCTCAATTCAAGAAATTATGCTCAAATTTTTGATTTGCTCGGAGCGGAATATCATAACGATATAGACGTATTCTCTGAGACTAAAAACGATTTGTCTTCAGCATTAAATAAGAATAATGGAGATATTTTCAACTACAACTATAATGTAAAGGGAAATGAAATAGATGGGTTTATACAGTTAAATACTGAATTCAAAAGTTTGAGGTCGTTTATCTCTGGCAAGTATACTATTGTTGACTATCAACGAGAAGGTCTGTTTAAAAATGAACGCTTTATTAATAACTCTTTAGGTAACAGTGAGAAAATCAGATTTTCCAACTGGGCGTTTAAGAGTGGTGCGTCTTATAGTATAACCGGTAGGCACTGGGTAGCGGCAAATGCAGCATATATAAATAAGGCACCTGTACTTCAAAATGTCTTTATAAACCCTAGGGAAAGTAATGAATCGGTTCATAATATTCAAAATGAAAAAATCACGAGTATAGATGCTAACTACTTTCTACGTTTACCACAACTAACTGGCAGGTTAACTGGTTTTTATACCCGTTTTCAAAATACTACAGATGTTAATTTTTTCTTTGTTGATTCTGGCTTGGGATCAGATTTTGTGCAAGAGGTATTGACAGATATGGATAAATTACATTTAGGTGTAGAATTAGGTCTAGAGTATCAATTATCAAGTGCGGTTAAACTATCATTGGTAGGATCTGTCGCTAAGCATTTGTATGCTAGTGACCCATTTGTAACTATAAATTTCGATACGGCCGGGGCAAGGGAAGACCTTATAGATATATCTGGTACAAAGTTCCTGGGGCAGTCAAAAATAAAAGGATATAAATTGGCTCAAGGTCCACAAAAAGCAATGGCTGCAGGCATTGAGTATAGAGATCCAAAATATTGGTGGGTGGCTATGACCGCTAATTATTTAGCTAACAATTATGCAAATATTTCTACGATTACCAGAACACAAAGTTTTCTAATAGACCCAGAAACACAGGTTAGGTTTCCTGATGCAACAGACGAGAATGTGCAACAGCTATTAAAACAAAAATCATTAGATGATTTTTATTTGTTGAACTTGGTAGGTGGCAAGTCATGGTTAAAAAATGGAAAATATGTAAGTGTTTTTGCCAGTGTGAACAATGTTTTTGACACCAGTTTTAGAACTGGTGGTTATGAACAAAGTAGAAATGGAAATTTTGGTCAGTTAAAGCAAGATAATTTAAGTGGTAGTCCGTCTTTTGCGCCAAAATATTGGTACGGATTCGGTAGAACTTATTTTTTAAATTTTGCTTTTAGTTTTTAATAAAGGGTTATAGATGATTATTAAACACCGATTTTTTATAATAATAAGTTGCAGTTGTTTGCTGGTAATTATGTCTTGTGTAAAAGATAGAGATTTTGAAATACTTGATACTAATTGTTTGGATACGCAAATTGAAACTATTGAAATAAGCGATCTAAAAAGTCTTTATGCCGGAGAAACTGTTCAAATTCATGAAGATTTGGCAATATATGGCTATGTAGTTTCTTCAGATAAAAAAGGTAATTTCTTTAATGTAATACATTTTCAAGATAAACCTGCCGAGCCTACTGAGGGGTTGCAAATTGAATTAGAATTAAGGGATTCACATTTGTTCTTTGATGTTGGGCAAAAAATAGTCATCAAATTAAAAAACCTGTATCTAGGTGAATCTAATGGTGTTTACAAAGTAGGTGGTGTATTTACTTCTTTTGGGAATAGAAGTGTAGGTAGATTACCTAAAAATCAAGTTTTTGAACACGTTCTAACTACGTGTGATGACAATTTTGGTATTCAGCCTTTAAAAACAACGATACAAGATCTAAATATGACGATGATCAATACATTAATTATGATTGATGATGTTGAATTTGAAGAAAATGAATTAGGGAAGCCATTTGCTGTTGAAGAAGAGGAAACCATAAGAACCCTAATTGATTGTAATGATAATGAATTGTCTTTGAACAATAGTGGTTATGCAGATTTTCAGCCGGAAATACTTTCGGATAGAATGGGGTCGGTAACTGGGGTTTTAACTTATAATGACAATGAGTTTCAGCTTATAATTAGAGATTTAAATGATGTAAAATTTGACAAAGACCGTTGTGAAGATTTTGTTGATGAATTTACTTCAGAATTTTTACTCATATCGGAAATTGCCGATCCTGATAATAATTCTGGAGCCCGTTTTATTGAACTCTATAATTCCTCTAGTGAAAGTTTGTCATTAAAAGGTTGGACTTTACAACGGTACACGAACAATAGTTTGGAGGTAAGCTCAATAATAGACTTGTCAGGTTTAACTATAGAGGGCAACAATTTTCTGGTTATCTCGCCAAACGCAGACGAGTTTGAAAACGTTTACGGTTTTGCTCCGGATCTTGCGGTAGGTACCAACTCTCCTGCAGATTCAAATGGTGATGATAATATTGTACTTGTGGATCCATTTGGAAGTATAATAGATATATTTGGTATTATAGGTGAAGATGGTAGTAATACCGATCATGAATTTGAAGACGGTAAAGCCCTAAGAAAAGAAGAAGTTATAATGGGTAATACGGTTTTTAATGTAAATGAGTGGATGATTTATAATGACACCGGTTTAAATGGCACAATAAATGAACCTCAAAATGCTCCAATGAATTTTACACCTGGTGCACGATAAATTTAAACGTCATCATTAGAGGCTATGATTTTTTTAATAGCATCTTCTGTTAAGGGTTTAACTAGGTAATCTTTTACTAATTTATATTTCTTGGCCTTTTCCATAAAACTTGGGCTAATAAAAGAGCTGGTAATATATATTTTGATATGGCCGATTTTATCCATTGGTAATGCCTCAAATTCTTCTAAAAACGACCAGCCGTCTCTATTTGGCATATTTAAATCTAAAAAAATAACATCGGGCAAAGTTATATTTTCCACTAATAATCCCACCAAACCATCAATAGCTTCTTGACCTTCTGAGTAGTATAAGATATTATCACAGAAATCATAGTGCTTTAAGGTGGTCTTTGTGCTTACGGAGAAAAACTCGTCGTCATCAATAATACAACAACTTGAAATTACGCTCATTTAAAATGGTTCAATAATAAATCTAATATTAGATTTAAGGTTTTAAATATAAATAATTGTTAATGACTAAGTTATGTAAATAACTGGGTGAATTTTCTTTGGAGAAATTAAAGTTCACCCAAATTATTAACAATTAAATTTAAATAAATTAGTACAAATTAGCTTTCCACTGTTGCACCTAAAATTTTAGAAAGATCATCTGGCGTAATTGGTTTTAATATGTAAGTATCTACTTGTTCGTAGTCTTTTACTCTTTCAAGATCTCTAGGGTCTACTGATGAACTAATGATGTAAATCAAGATTTTCTTTGATTTTTTACTTTTGCAGAGTTTAAACTCATCTAAAAATTCCCATCCATTCAAAACAGGCATATTTAAATCTAAAAAGATTACATCTGGCAAAGGTTCGTCTGCCAAACATGTTTTCTTTAAACCGTCAAGAGCGTCTTGACCGTTGGAGTAGACTATTACGTTTTCTGCGAAATCTACTTCTTTTATGATTCTTTTGGTGCCATATACAAATATAGGATCATCATCTATAATACAGCATAACTCAACTTTTTTCATAATATCTTAATTATCCTTGGTTCAGTTCAATGAACATGGTTGTACCTTTGTCTACAACACTTTCAATATTTATAGTGCCGTTCATAGATTCAATTTGGTTTTTAGTAATGAACAAACCAATTCCTTTTGCATCTTTATGCTTATGAAAGGTTTTGTACATACCAAAAATTTTATCTCCATGTCTATTTAAATCTATTCCTTGACCGTTATCGGTAAAGGTAATGAGTACTTTGTCTTTTTTAGTTCTTGATTTAATTTCAATAACCGGTGTGCGTTCCGCAGACCTGTATTTAAGGGCATTTGTAAGAATGTTTAAAAATATACTTTCTAGGTAGGCAGGTACGGCACTTACAAAATGGGTCTTTGAAACATCTATTTTTAATATAGCACTATGTTCTTCAAGTATACCGTTTATGCTTTTTGTAATTTGGTTAATGGTGTTGAGAACACTAATGCTTTGTAATTTTTCAAGCGCCCCGGTCTTCACCTGTACCACGTCGTTTAAATGGGCAATGGTTTCAGATAGGCTTTCTGTGGCGCTGGTAATCATTCTATTCAAGTTTTTACGCTCGTCTTCATCTTCTTCTTCATTTAAGAACTTGGTAAGCATGGTCATATTTGTTGAATGTGACCTTAAATTGTGTGAAACGATATGGGCAAAATTGGTAAGACTTTCGTTTTGACTTTTAGTAACTTCAACAAGGCTTTCAAGTTTCTTTTGCGATTCAATTCTTTTGGTAATATCCAAAAATTGGACTATGGCATGACTTGGTTTATCATCGTAGTCAAAAACAGGTGTAACACCTATAATGGCGTGTACTATATTTCCATTTTTGTGAAAATATCTTTTTTGTAGGTGTAGATTCTTATTAGATCCATTAAATACCTTGGTTTTGAACAGTTGGCTGTCAGTCAAATCTTCTGGGTGCGTAATATCTGTGGCTTTCATTTTTAAAAGCTCACTTTCAGAGTATCCTAAGCTATAAGATAAACTTTTATTTATTTTTAACCATCTAAGATCTGGGTTAACCAAAGCCATACCAATTGCAGAGTGTTCAAAGGTTTCTGAAAATGACTTAGTACTTCTGGCAAGTTTTAACTCTGCACTCCTTAGCTCTGAAATGTCCCAATTTGCACCAGTCATTTTAATTGGCTTTCCATTAATGTCTTTTATGGTTTTAGATAAGCCTTTTATATATCGTAACGAGCCATCATTAAGCTTAATTCTAAATTCTTCATCAAAGTCTTTAGTGCCTTCTATGGCCTTTTGTGTAGCTATTAATATTCTTTTCTTATCATCTTGGTGAATAGTATTGGACCAAGCTTCAAATACGCCAGAAAATTCATTTTCGTTTACATCGAAAATGCGGTACATCTCCTTGTCCCAGGTTAACTCATTATTTACTAAATCATAATCCCATATGCCAATTTGGGCAGTTTCCGTTGTTATTTTAAGTCTTTCCGTAATTTCTTCATGTGCCAACTGCATTTTTTTACGCTCATCAATATCTTGAAATGTACCTACAAGTTTTACGGCCTTTCCATTTAGCATTTCCACCTCACCTTTTGCGCAGACCCAAACTTCTTTGCCGGTAGCTGTTACAATTATCAGCTCTGTATCAAAAGATTTGCCTTCGGCTATAGCGGTACTAACTAAATTGGTAATATTTTCTCTATGAATTCCTTTTTTGTAAAAGTTGATACCGTCTTCAAGGTTAGGTTCAAAATCTTCATTAACCTCATGTATATCTTTAGTTGTTTTGGTCCAATAAACCATACTTGTTTTAAGATCAAGCTCCCAACAACCAATACGGGCAACTTCTTCCGCTTTATGTAATAATTCTATTTCTTTCTTGTAGATGGTTATATCATCTAAAAAAATAACCACACAGTCAATCTTGCCCACATCATTCTCAATAGGCAGAATTTTCCATTTTAACCATTTAATTTCACCGTTGGGTAAAACAAATCTCTCTTCTTCATTGATATTTTCTTCCCCCTTTAAAGCGTTTTTAAGAGCTGCTTTAAAAGATTGGGGAGTTTCTAGGGTGACTTCAAAAATGTGTTTATTGGTCAAATTGGATTCATGTAAACTAAAATCACTTAGCCATTGGTTAGAATAGCTAATATAGTTTAACTTAGTATCCACGATAGCAATTGCATTGGGGGACTCTTTTACAAGAAAGTCAACGGCTAATGTTTTCAAAAGATGTTAATTTAGATTTAAAGGTACGTATTTCCATTAAAGTAGGAAAAAATAGTTGTTCAGTAAGAAATTACATCAAATTTTGATGAACTATTGTTTTAATGAATTGAAAAAAGTTAAAAGTTATGAACGAGTTTTTTTTTAAGGCCATAAGGGAAGGAAGTATTAATGAGGTTAGGTCAATGTTGGATAAAAACCCGGTGCTAGTAAATAGTAAAGATACAAGAGGTTCTACGCCATTAATATTGGCTACCTATTATGATGAAATGGAAATAGCTAAGTTGCTATTGGAAAAGGGAGCGAAAATAGATGCTGTAGATGCTTCTGGTAATACGGCATTAATGGGTGTTTGTTTTAAAGGTTTTACTGATATTGCAAAATTATTAATTGAGAAGAAATCAGAATTGAATGGACGAAATGCAATGGGCGCAACATGTCTTATTTACGCAGCACAATTTAATAGGTTAGAGATTGCAAAACTGTTAATAGCCAATGGAGCAGATAAAACAATTAAGGACAATAGAGGTAATACTGCATTAGATCATGCTAAAACACAAGGATTGACCGCCTTTGTTGATATGCTGGAATAATTTATGGAGGATAAAAAAGATAGTTTGAAAATCGCATTGGTTCAATCATTGCTACATTGGGAAAACCCTGCTGTAAATAGACAAATGTTCAGTGATAAATTTGAACAAATTACCGAGCAAGTAGATCTTATAGTCCTCCCAGAAATGTTTTCAACGGGCTTTACCATGTCTCCAAGTAATATTAGAAAAGAAGAAGGTTCAATAACAGTGCGTTGGATGCAAGAAATGGCATCAATTAAAAATTGTGCCATTGTAGGAAGTATTGTTTTTGAGGAAGATAGCAGCTATTACAACAGGCTTTTCTTTGTAAAACCAGAGGGTAATTTTGAGTCTTATGACAAAAGACACACGTTTACATTGGCTGGTGAAAATGAAAAATATTCAGCGGGTACCGAAAGGTTGATTGTTGAGTACAAGGGTTTTTCCATTTGTCCATTAATATGTTATGATCTTCGTTTTCCTGTTTGGAGCAGAAATACCCAAAACTTTGATATGCTACTGTATGCGGCAAATTGGCCGGGTAAACGAATTGCAGCTTGGGATGCTCTGTTAAAAGCAAGAGCTATAGAGAATATGGTGTATTGTATAGGGGTTAACCGTATTGGTACTGATAGTTTGGGGCACCAATACCCTGGTCACTCTAGTATTTATGATCCATTAGGTGAACTTCAAGTTTTTACTAAAGAAGAGGAAATCAAAATAGTAAAAGTTGAAAAGTCCAAAGTTGATAAGATCAAGAATAAGCTAAGGTTTTTAGATGATAGAGATGAGTTTAGTCTATTAAATTAAAAGTTTCAATTTTTTCCCAATTCGCCCTTAACTCAATTAATGCAGGGTAATAACTAATTTTTTCTGGCTGTATTTTTTTCAATAGATTTCCCGTATCCCATTTGCCATTACCGTTTAAATCGAAAATAACACGGGCTTGATATTTGCCAGGGTTTAAGTTATCAAAAGTATAAACTTGTGGTTCTGTAGCATAAATCTCTCGCTGTAATTCGCCCTTTTCATTGGTAAGCTGCACAATTATGGGGTAAACAATTGAATTGCCGTTTAAATTAAGGGTTAGATTGCCATAATCGGCAAGACTCTTTGTTTTAAATGAAAATGCGACAGAGTCATTTGTGGTTTCAAAGAAATCTGTAACCGCCCCGGGTATCAATTCCATTCTATAGTTTTGATCTGGATCAATTTTAAAATCAAAGTTCAACAAATTTCTTAATGAGTCCAGTTTTACATTAACGGCAATTTCAATGGAGTCTTTATCCATTAATTTTATTTTGGTACTATCAAAACGTATTAATGGCGTATTACTTAATAGATTAATAGGTTTGTCAAATTCTATAGTACCATTCTGGCTCATGGAAATTTTCAAAGAATCGAATGCTACTTTTCTACTCTTTACCTTAAAAGTGTCTCTAACCTTTAATTTTTCATTTGTTAAAGTAAAAATTAGGGAGTCCATCTCGTAAGGGGTAAACCAAAAATTTAAAGTGTCTTTATCCCTTTCTTTGGTTATTATGGTCTTAACGGTATCTGGTATTTCCGTTAAAGTATTAATGCTAATATCAGAGCCTTCACCATAATACCCGAAACTAATTTTATTACTTGCTTCCATTGTAGGTACTGCAACACTATAATCAGGTATTTCCTTAAATAACGTTAGTAAATAAATAGAATCTGTAGGTAAATTGATCGTATCCTTTACAAACGCTATTTTATCTGTTTTTTGATCAAATAGATTGTTGTTGGCAGCGTCTTTTACTCCAAATAAGGCATACTTTCCTTCCTTTAAATTATTGAGCTTAAAAATGATAGCGCTATCAAGTGTATTGGTAATGTAGTTTGGAGGTCTCTTATAAATGGTGGAGTCAGTATAACTAGTGTCAATTTTGTATAGCATTACGCTAATAAAGTCATCAGGTTTTTTGTTGAAAGCGTCTTTTACCACTCCTTTAAGCTCTAATGAATCAATGTAGTCACCAGTTGAGAAAACATAGGTAAAAAAAGATTTAGGGTTTTCTTCGTTATTGTCCACAATACCTTGACCAAAATTTAACGTATAGGTGGTATTTGGGGCAAGGGTATCTTTTATGGTAATTTCTACATATTTATTCGCATTACCTATAGGGGAGAGTACCGGTGAGTTTTTTAACGGAGGCGATATAATAAGTTGTTTTTGAATATCTTTCAACTTCACCAATTCATTAAAATAAAGTCTAATTTTTTGACCCTTGAAATTGGTGGTCATATTAGGCGGTTCTGCTCTGGTAAGTTCAGGGGCTGTAATATCTTTTGGTCCTCCGGTAGGGTTTCCGCGTTGCGCACATTGGTAGGACACCAATATGATGATGAAAACAAATATGAAACCTAAAATTTTTCTGCTCATTAGTGTATTTATCGACCGCAAAGAAACAACATATTTTTAGAAAACTAGTTCTAAGGAACAACTGCCATACTTGTGACATAAATGTTTACTCCTTCTATATCTTTAAACGTGTTGGCACAAATTTCCATGGTTGCGCCAGTTGTAATTACATCGTCAACCAATAATATATTTTTATTGATTAAAAGCTCATGATTTTTTATCTCGTATAAAGATCTGTTGTCATACCATCTGCTTAATCTGTTTTTCTTTGTCTGTGTTTTAGTATTTGCCGTTTTTATCAGCATGTCGTCAGTATAATCAGCGCCAATATGAGTAGCAATTTTTTTGGCAAAAAGTGCTACTTGATTATAACCCCGTTTTTTTAATTTTTTACGGTGCAACGGTACCGGAATTACATAATCTATTTGTAATAAATCTCCTTGTTCTTTTAAGATTTGGCCATGCCAATCACCTAAAAATCTGCCAATACCCTCTTGATTTCTGTATTTCAACAAATGTATTAGGTTTTTAACAATTCCAATTTCGGTAAAGAATAAGAATGAATTTGCTTTTTTTATGTTAATTCGTCCATAAAAAATACGGTCAACGGCATTTTCTTCGTTAAAAGTATACTCGGTAAGCGGTAATTGATGTCGGCAAGATGTACAGAGAAGAACCTCTCCTCTATATAATCGTGCATTACATCCAAAACATGATATGGGTAACAGTATGTTGGTAACATCCTTTAGTATATTTGAAATTCTGTTTTGCATCAAACCTTACAGATTACTTAACCTACAGCCCACTTTTTAAATGGACACTCAAGATAACAAATTCAATTATAAAATAATGCTTGCTGCATTTGCTGCCGTAATTATAGCATTGTTAATTGCATTCTACTATAGTTACGCCCAGTCTAACGCCCAAATAGACTTTTTAGAGCAGGAAAAAGCAATTTTGGTAAGAGATCTTACCATTATGAAAGCAGATGTGGATCGTTTGTCCGCAAAGAGCGAAATGAATGAAATAGAGTTGCAAGACTCTAAATTCAAGGTTCAAGAACTTTTGGATTCTGTGGGAAGATTAAATTTTACGGTGCAAAGATTAAGAGAATTTAAAACAGAGCTACGTAGACTAGAGTCTAAGAATGATAGTTTAATTTTAAAGAATAATTTTCTTCGTTACAATAACATGTTGCTTACAGATAAATATGATGAGTCTCGCAAGCAAATTGAAAACTTAAGGGCGAACAGTAATTCATTGGCAGAGGCAGAAGCTTTGCAGAGAAGAAAGATATTGGAGCTAAATCAAAAACTAAAAACCAAAAGTTACCTAAAAATGGCAAATGCTGAAGGTAGTGGTTTTAGATTGATAAGAGGTATAAGGCCAACTAAAACAAACAAGGCTTCGATCATAGAAAAATTAAGAGGTTGTGTTACTGTATTGGCAGATGAAAGCGAAGCTGGAAATGAAAAAATTATCTACTTACAATTTTTAGATCCTAATAAACAGATCATAGAGGACAATGCCAATACAATTACAGTAAACGGTAATGTATATAGTAAGAGGGTAGAGTTTGTTTTTCAAGGTATAGACCAGGCGTTATGTGAATCTATAACCATACCCGAAGGCTCTTTAATGGAAGGTAATTATACCTTAAACGTCTTCGAAGATGAACGATTGATCACTTCTTCAGAATTTCAATTGAAATAATTATTATTTTTTTAGGCTATTATCCTATTTTTGCCGCATGGCAAAGCAAGAAGATGATTTTAAGCGTGTAATATCTCACGCAAAGGAATATGGTTATGTATTCCAATCTAGTGAAATTTATGATGGTTTAAGCGCTGTTTATGATTATGGTCAAAACGGAGTAGAGCTTAAGAAAAATATACGTGACTACTGGTGGAAAGCCATGGTACAGCTCAATGACAATATAGTTGGGCTGGATGCTGCGATTTTTATGCATCCGTTAACTTGGAAAGCATCTGGACATATAGATGCTTTTAATGATCCATTGATAGATAATAAAGATTCTAAAAAGAGATATAGAGCAGATGTTTTAGTTGAGGATTATGTGGCTAAAATTGATGCTAAAATTGAAAAAGAAGTCAAAAAAGCAGAAAAACGCTTTGGAGAGTCTTTCAATAAAGAAAAATTCTTGGAAACAAATCAACGCGTTGTTGACTATCAAGAACAAGGAAAAACAATTCTAAGTAGATTGGGTAGGTCTTTGCAGAACGAAGATTTAGCCGATGTTAAAGCTCTTATTGAAGAATTGGATATTGCTTGTCCAATGTCAGGGTCAAAAAACTGGACAGATGTAAAGCAATTCAATTTAATGTTCGGCACAAAGTTAGGAGCCAATGCAGAAAGTGCAATGGACCTATTTCTTAGACCGGAAACTGCCCAAGGTATCTTTGTTAATTTCTTGAATGTTCAAAAATCGGGCCGTATGAAATTGCCTTTTGGTATTGCTCAGACCGGTAAAGCGTTTAGAAATGAAATAGTCGCAAGACAATTCATTTTTAGAATGCGTGAATTTGAACAGATGGAAATGCAATTTTTCATTCAGCCAGGCACTCAGAAAGAATGGTATGAAACCTGGAAAGAAAAAAGAATGAAATGGCATTTATCTCTTGGTATGGGGCAAGATAATTACCGTTTTCATGATCATGAGAAATTGGCTCATTATGCAGATGCTGCTTCAGATATAGAGTTCCGTTTTCCTTTCGGATTTAAAGAGCTTGAGGGTATACACTCTAGAACAGATTTTGATTTAGGCAGTCATGAGAAATTCTCAGGCAAGAAATTGCAGTACTTTGATCATGAGGTTAATAAAAATTACGTTCCTTATGTGTTAGAAACTTCTATTGGTCTTGACAGAATGTTCTTGGCTGTATTTTCAAATTCATTACAGGAAGAAGAATTAGAAAATAATACTACTAGGACTGTTCTTAAATTACCTGCTGTTTTGGCACCTGTTAAAGCTGCAATTTTACCATTGGTCAAAAAAGATGGTTTGCCTGAAGTAGCACAAAAAATTGTGGATGACCTTAAATGGGACTTTAATGTAACCTATGATGAAAAAGACGCTGTAGGTAGACGTTATAGAAGACAAGATGCAAATGGTACTCCATTTTGTATAACAGTAGATCATCAAACTTTAGAAGATCAAACGGTTACCATTAGGCATAGAGATTCTATGGAACAAGAGCGTGTTGCCATATCTTCATTGAACGGTATTATTCATGATGCTGTAGACATGAAAACCTGGTTAAAAAAGATGGAATAGTCTATAAGGTGTAGTTTAATTTTAAACCACCATAGTAATTGATATTGTTCCCAGGGTAGAAATACCTTGGGGCATTTCCTCCAAATCCACTAGCATTTATCAATACTGATTGTGCGTATTTAGTATCGGTTAAATTATTGATACCAAAATCTAAACCTATTCTCAGTTGTTCTGATATTTGATTTTTGTATCCTAGTTTTAGGTTCAATAAGTTAAAAGAATCGCTATACAAGGTATTTGCGTCCGTCAACGGAATTTCATCTACATATTGATGCGTAATATTAAAGAATAGTCCATTTCCAAAATTGGTTTGTATTCCTGAATTGATTTTGTTATTTGGTACACCTGTTAAAGCATTGTCTGAATAATCTTCATTTGCTTCTTCATCAATAAAGTCTAAGAATTTATGATTGCTGTAAGTGTAGCTGATAAATGGCGATATTGTTATTTTATTGGAAACATTAAATCTGTAACTCCAGTCAAGATCAATTCCTTGATGTTTGGTTTTCCCGGCATTTCTACCAATATATTGATTGTCGCCAACACGTTTGGCTACTAATAAATTGTTTATCGGCATTAAATAAAAGGCAATTTCAAATCTATTCCTGTCATCTTCACTCTTGTGCTCTATGCCTAATTCATAGTTTGTGCCGGTTTCTTGTACAATGTCCGGATTGATTATTCCATCAGGTGTTAATGTTTCTTCTAAACTAGGGTTGGAAAATCCGCGACTAATGTTACCATATAACTGGTAGGTAGGTGTAAATGCGTAGTTAACATCTATACTTGGAAGCAATAGGGCTTTAAAGTTTCTATTTGCACTGGTATTTAGCTCCCCTGTATTGAACAAGTCCCTAAAATCATATTGGGTTTTGTTGATATTCAGCCCTAACTGTGTGGTAAGTTTGGGTGTAATTAAATAAGAGGCAGTTGCGAAAATGTTTATTTGGTTTCTGAATTCTTTATTTTTTGACTGTTGATCTCCTTGAAGGCTTCCATTGCCTTCATTTTCCTGATATAGATTTTCAAAAGTTTGCCAATTGTATTCGTCTTTGTAAAGCTCACCACCTAAAGTGTAAAAGAGAGTGTTTTTAGATATGTCCAAGTTCCCAGAAAATAATGTCCTAACACCATAACCGTTGGTGAATTCGTCTAAAATATTGAAGGGTGCAGGTTCGTAATGATCCAAGTAAGTGTAAAATAAACTGGTTGTATTCTTAAGGTTAGGGCTAGCGTAGTAAGTATGCGATAACCCTATAAGACTATAATTGTTGTCTTCATAACCTTGTGATGCTCTCCATGTAAATGCAGCTTGGGTAGGGTCTTCGTTAAAATCTTCTTGACTTATAGAGCTTGCTATTTGGGCAGAATAATCTATATGGTTTACTAATAATCCTAGTTCACTCTTTTTAGAAAGTTTAAAGATGGTGTTTAATAAATATCCGTCACGTTCAAATCTGTTATTTTCACGATATCCATCAACTTCCATATGTCCGTATTGAAATGTCATATAGAAATTATCTTCTGCATGGGTAAATCCTAAGCTGTTTTTAAAAAGTCCGTAAGAACCAATAGTTGTATTGTTTGTAAACTTTGTAGGTTGGTCGCTTAATTGTTTTGTGTTCAATATTATTGCGCCACCGAGGTTGGTTCCAAATCCCGTTCCTTTAGGTCCTTTAATAACTTCAACAGAGGTCAGGTTTTCTAAATCAAAAGCTTCTATTGTAGAAGATCCCGTACCATTTGTGATCGGTATATTGTTGTAGTATAATCTTAATTTATCTGTGCCGTATAAGGTTCTGGATCCAACTCCCCTTATGGTGATTCTATTGGTGTTTAAAGCACCTGAGAGGGCATATAGACCGGACACTTGATTTAAAGAACTTATAAAGTCAACAGGGCTGTAATTGGAAAATGTAGTTTCCCCTATAATTTGAGATGGCACAATGCCAATAGCATTTTTAGCTGTTAGGGTGTCAATTACAATAACTTCGTTTAAACGGGTAATACTATCATTTTCTGTTGTTACCTGTGCTAAAAGAACTGAGGGGGTTGTAAGAATAAATAGTAGGCTAAAAAGAGTTTTTTTCATAAAAAGATTAAAACTCAAAAGTACCCATTAAAACCTAAAACCTAAAGATAATCCTGCTCTAAACATAAAGTCATCTTGAAAATCTTCTGGGTTAATATTTCTGCCCAAACCTCCGTTTAATTCAATGGTAAATTTTTGACTTCTAGTAGCCCATTTATAACCACCACCCAGACCAAGTGCAATGGTAGAATAGTCATAATTTCTTGTGCCTATATTTTGAGTGTCTACATCGTCATCTCCTGTGTAATATAAACCAAAGACCTCTGCAAAGAGGCCACTTTTTGGTTCAAAACCAAAATAAGCTCTTAAGTTGGGTCCTATACCAAAGTTACCATTGTAATCAGTTGATTTTCCATCAAAATATATTGTTCCTCCTATACTGGTATCTTCATTAATATAATATTCATAGCCAAGTTCAACCGTAGTGGTAATTAAAAACTGACCAATATTCAGTTTAACCTCATGGCTATTATCGTCATTATAATATGCTTGTGCAAAAGAAGATGTTGTTGCAAATATTAGAAGGGTTGTAAAAATGAACTTGTTCATGAATAGATGATTATAATATAAAACAGACTTGTAAGGATACTTTTAAAAATGTGAAATTATGATTTTAAAAGAAAGTATACACCTTTAATCTACAACTCTTTTTTATTTTTAGGTCAAAATTTAGATACATGAAAATCATATCCTATAATGTGAATGGTATAAGGGCGGCAATAAGAAAAGGTTTTTTGGATTGGTTGGTAGCAGTTTCGCCAGATGTTGTTTGTCTGCAGGAAATAAAGGCAAATGAAGAGCAGTTGGATCTTTCATTGTTTGAAGAAGCGGGATATAAATATAATTATTGGTATAGTGCACAAAAGAAAGGGTATAGCGGAGTGGCAATTCTTTCAAAAACAAAACCAGATGCTGTAGTATTTGGTACCGGTATAGAATATATGGATTTTGAGGGTAGAAATATTAGAGCGGATTTTGGTGAAGTATCAATTATGAGCATGTATTTACCTTCTGGTACCAACATTGAAAGATTGGAGCACAAGTTGATGTATATGGCAGATTTTAGACAATATGTTGATGGACTTAAAAAAACCAATCCAAATCTTATTGTGTTGGGAGATTATAATATATGTCATGAAGCTAGGGATATACATAACCCTGTAGGACTTAAAAATGTTTCTGGTTTTTTACCAGTTGAGAGAGAATGGATAGGGGATTTTATAGACAGTGGTTTTGTAGATAGTTTTAGGGAGTTTAATTCTGAGCCAGATAATTATACATGGTGGAGTTATAGGGCAAATGCTAGAAACAACAATAAAGGTTGGCGTTTAGACTATGCCATGGTGGCTTCTACATTGAAAGAAAGGTTGTTGAGGTCCGTTATATTATCAGAAGCCAAACATAGTGATCACTGTCCAATTTTAATTGAGTTAGATAGTTGATCATATAGATGCGTTCACCCTTAATATATTTAGTAGTTTTGTAATTCTCGAAAGCAATTAAAAGAGTTGAATGATCTATACCAAATTACCGCACACTGAAATTGAAGTAAGTAAAATTTGTTTAGGTACAATGACCTGGGGAAACCAGAATACCGAAGAAGAAGGTCATGAGCAAATAAATTATGCACTGGATAAGGGAATTAATTTTTTGGATACTGCAGAGTTGTATCCCGTACCTGCACATAAAGATAGATATGCCGATACCGAGAGGGTCATAGGTAATTGGTTCAAAAAAAATGGTAACAGAGAAGACATTGTACTTGCGTCTAAAATTGCCGGAAAAGCAGAAATGACAAAGTTCATTCGTACTACAGGATTTACCAGAGAGGCCATAATTGAAGCTGTTGAAGGTAGTTTAACTAGATTGCAAACAGATTATATTGACCTATATCAATTACATTGGCCCGATAGAAATACCAATTACTTTGGGCAAAGGGGGTACAAACATGATATTTCTGACCATTGGGAAGATAATATTCATCAGGTTTTGGAGACCATGCGCGATTTAATTCGTGAGGGAAAAATAAAGCACGTAGGTTTGTCAAATGAAACGCCATGGGGAACCATGCGTTTTTTAGAAGAAAGTAAGGTACATGTTACTTTGCCAAGAACTATAACGGTACAAAACCCTTATAGTTTGCTGAACAGATTGTTTGAAGTGGGAATGTCGGAAATAGCCATGAGAGAGCAAGTTGGGCTATTGGCGTACTCGCCAATGGGTTTCGGTGCTCTGAGTGGTAAATATTTGGGTGATAGAATGCCGGAAGGGTCAAGATTAAGCCTGTTTCCCCAGTACAATAGATATATTGGAGATACGGCTGTTGAGGCTACCAAAAAATATTATGAACTTGCCCAGGCCAACGGTTTAACTTTAGCGCAAATGGCATTGGCCTTTGTGAATACAAGACCATTTGTTACCAGTACAATTATAGGCGCAACAAATTTAAGGCAGCTAGAAGAAAATATTGGCAGTATAGACGTTACTCTTTCTGATGATGTTCTTAAAGAAATAGAAGCCATACATGGTTCAATTCCAAATCCGGCTCCATAATATGAACAATATAATATTCTTTAAAGTCGGCTTTGGGCAAATAGTGGTTATTGTTGCCGTTGTGATAATAATAATGGTCTTGGCTAGAATAATGAGAGATAAACGTTAACCAAATAAATTACCGGCAACTTCTTCAATTTTAGAAGCCAATAGAATTCTTATTTTGGTTGATTTAAGGCCCATTTTATTATTTTTTGAAATAATAATTGTTTCATAGCCTAGTTTTTCTGCTTCAAGAATTCGTTGTTCAACTCTTTGAACAGGTCTAATTTCACCTGCAAGCCCAACTTCTGCAGCAAAACAAATGCCTTTGTCAATAGGTATGTCTTCATTGCTCGATAAAATTGCGGCGATAACTGCCAAATCAATAGCTGGGTCGTCTACGGATATGCCACCGGTAATATTCAAGAAAACATCTTTTGCACCTAGTTTGAAGCCAGCACGTTTTTCTAAAACGGCCAAGAGCATGTTTAGTCTTTTAACATTATAGCCCGTAGTTGAACGTTGAGGTGTTCCATAAACGGCGGTGCTTACCAAAGCTTGAATTTCTATTAGCAGTGGCCGCATACCTTCAACGGTAGCTGCAATGGCTGTACCACTTAAACCATCATCATTTTTGGATATTAAAACCTCTGACGGATTGTTGACTTCTCTTAGGCCACTACCTTGCATTTCATAAATACCAAGTTCCGCTGTGGATCCAAATCTATTTTTTAGTGACCTTAGAATTCTGTAAACATAATTACGGTCGCCTTCAAATTGAAGAACGGTATCAACCATATGCTCTAAAATCTTTGGTCCGGCAATAGAACCGTCTTTTGTAATATGCCCAATTAAAATGACAGGTGTATTGGTCTCTTTGGCAAATTTTATAAGTTCCGCAGTGCATTCCCTAATTTGAGAAATACTTCCGGCAGCAGATTCAATATAATCGGAGTGCAGCGTTTGTATAGAATCAATGACTACAATATCTGGTTCTGTAGCTTCAATTTGCTTAAATATATTTTGAGTTTTGGTTTCTGTAAGTATAAAACAGGTTTCACTGTTCGGGTGAATTCTGTCAGCACGCATTTTAATTTGTTTTTGGCTTTCTTCGCCTGAAACATATAAGGTTTTATAAGGTAGTTTTAAGGCAATTTGAAGCAGTAGTGTGCTCTTTCCTACACCAGGTTCCCCACCTAGGAGCACCAATGCTCCAGGTACTAATCCGCCACCAAGAACTCTATTGAATTCAAGATCAAAAGTATTTAAACGAACTTCTTTTTCAATACTAATTTCATTGACCAAAAGAGGTTTTGAAACTCTTTTTGAGCTTTGTGAAGGGGTTTTCCAACTAGATTTTTCTTCTTTTTGTACAACCTCTTCAACAACAGTGTTCCATTGTTTGCAAGCAGAACATTGCCCAACCCATTTTGCATATTGGGTGCCGCAATTTTGACAAAAAAAGGCAGTTTTTGTTTTGGCCATCTTTAGTATTTAAAAAGTGGCTAAAGGTAGCAAGAAGTTTGAGATGAGTAAATTCTTAAATCAAATTTAGAATCAATTTTTACTCGACCTTTCTTTTTTAAAAGCGCTAAAAGCTAGAAAAAATGATGCCCATGCCATGAAAAGGGCAATTCCGTTATACGCCAGATTAAATTCTCCTTTTAATCCAAAGTAAGTAAAGAGCACTCCGGAGAACACGAAGTACATTGCGTCAATTTTAATCATAATTAAGTAGGTTAGGCTAATTTGGGACTAGCCGTTTATTAATTCTGTTTAAAAACCAAAATCGGCTTTCAGTGCATCCATTTTCTCAAGGGCCATTTCTTTAGTTAAAAAATCTATTTCTTCCATTTGAAAAGATTTCTCAAATGTTCTTAATGCTTTCTTGGGTTCGCCCAGTTGTTCATAATACTCGGCCTCAAAATAAAAACCTAGCATAGTCTCTGGGTATTCTTTTTTACAAAGATCAGATAATGGTTTTAACGATTCAAAATCTTCTTTTTTTCTAGAAGCGGCATAAATTGCCATGATGTCATTTAATTCTACAGGTTTGCTAAAACCAAACATATCAACTATACCTTGGTATTTGTTTTCAAGATAATTGTAAACAGGCTCTTCACTAGTAAGAATTTGTGTTTTGTATTCTTTTGGACTTATGGGTTTAAACATGCCAAAAATATTGTCAAATGCTTTCCCTATACCGTAGGTAGCTACAGAAATATGATCTGCGTTGGTATATTCATCAAAGAAATAATGTAGAGACTCTTTATCAATGGCTTTTATATCATTGTTCATGCCCAAAATTCTATGCCTGTCATTACTCTCTTCCCCTTCAACGATCAATTGGTAAAAAATCTGATTGTCAAAAGTACCTAATCTCATAGGTAGCCTGCTTTCCATTTCTGGTGCTAGTGTTGGAGAAATACTAACATAACCGTCAAAAATAGAATTATCTTTAAATAACCAATAATTCATAAAATTTGCGGTGATATCATATCCTACTATCATTTTAAAGGGAGCGGTACTATAGTTAAGGTCTAGATAGGGTATTAGCTCCATGCCTATGAATTCGTAGAAGCTTTTGCCTTTTTCGGATGGTAGTCCGTTTTCAGGGTCAAAAGCGCAATCTTCATATCTTAGATCGTTTTTGCTTTGGTCAATACCTACAACAATACTTTGCGGCATACCATGAAATCTACTGTAAAATTTGGATGTTGCTACAACTTGTTCAAAAAGGTACTCGCCATCAAGTACAATGATTATAGGGTATTTTTTAGTTTCATCTAAATTTTCTGGAAAGTAGTAGTGTACATCTCTTCGCTCTTGCAGTTTAAAAGATTCAAAAATTTCTTGGGTCACTTGTGCATAAGAGGTGAAACCAAATAATAGTGCGAAAAAAAAGTATAGATAACGCATAAGGGGTAATTGATTAGATCTAAGTAAACTTACTTGCTTCTGTTCAATAACGGTAATAGAAGAAAAGATATTGCACCAAAAACAACTATCATTAAAGTTTGTGCAATCCAAATGATCCAACCAAAGGCATCTCCAGATACAGAACTTATTCCAAAGATGGCCAAAGCACTACTTACTGCTATTGGATAAAGTCCTATACCACCGTTTGTTGTTGCCATTGCAAAGGCTCCTGCAACGAAGGCTACCAATAGTTGACTTAGTGACAGGGAAATGGTTTCTGGTACGGTAAATTTAATAATCCAAAGCATGCCGATATAACAGCCCCAAATAAAAAATGTATGCAGAATGAACAGCCATTTATTTTTCATTTTAAAAATGCTGAACACGCCATCAAGTAATCCTTTTACAAAGGTTTTAATTTTATTAGCTATGGCACTATTGGATTTTTTAATGAAAAATATAAACAGCAAGAACAGGGCTGCGCCTAGCAATGCCATAAGTATTAGGGTGGTTGCGTTAAAACCGCGTTCTTGTAGAAGTCCTAAAATGATATCTGTTTGTAGAAAAAATGCTATAGTAACTACCAAAAGCAGCATTATTACGTCTATAACCCTTTCTGTAACGATAGTGCCAAAGCCTTTTTCAAATGGAACATTTTCGTAAGTGGTCAATGCGGTTGCCCTTAAGATTTCTCCTGTTCTGGGTATACCAAGGTTGGCAAAATAAGAGGTTAGAATTATTAGAATATTGTTTAAAAGCTTGGGCTTATACCCTAAAGGTTCTAAAAGGTAATTCCATCTGATAGCTCTGGAAACATGACCAAGAATGCCTAATAATACCGAAAGGAATACATAAAGCGGATTGGCTTCTTTAATATAAAATAGAATTTCCTTTCTATTCTCAGGTGTAGTAGAATTATAAGAGTACCAAACCAAAAAAACTCCCAAGGCAATTGGGAGTATAATTTTAAGATTTTTTTTCAGAGCGTCGGTCAACTTCTAAGTTAATAGGTTGTTTTCTTCGTTAGGAAAAACTAAAGAAGGGTTAAATTTCTTTGCGTCTTCAATATCCATCCAAGTATAGGAAATTAAAATTAAAACATCACCAACGGCGACTTTTCTTGCGGCGGCACCATTTAACGTTATCTCACCGCTTTTTCTTGGTCCGGGAATAATGTAGGTCTCTAATCTTTCACCATTATTGTTATTGACAATCTGAACCTTTTCACCACGAATAAAATTAGCGGCATCCATTAAATCTTCATCAATTGTAATACTGCCAACATAATTAAGATCGGCACCGGTAACTTTTACACGGTGTATTTTAGATTTAACTACTTCTACTTGCATAACTTCAATTAATTTAGGGCTATGTTATCTATTAACCTTACGTTCTCTACGTAAACGGCAATAAAGGCCCTGTATTTTAAATTATTTGTTTTTTCAATTATGGGTGTTAGGGTTTCGACATCGGTTATGTCAAAATACTCAAGTTCAAAATCATTCGTTCTTTTAAACTCATTAACTACCCATTCTTTAATACTCAGTGCATTATCCGTGCCAAATTTGATTTTGGCAGCCTTTAAGGTTTCGTAAATGAATGCTGCTTTTAGTCGTGTTTCTTTGCTTAACCTTTCGTTTCTAGAACTCATGGCCAACCCATGATCTTCTCTAACAATTTCACAACCAATTATTTCAACCGGTATTTGTCTTATTTCGGTAAGTTTCTGTATAATACGTAGTTGTTGAAAATCCTTTTCTCCAAAGTACGCCCTAGTAGGGTGTACTACAATAAGCAATTCTTCTACAATGGTGCCTACACCGTTAAAATGATCATCTCTAAATTCCCCTTCCATGACTTTGTCCAAACCCTCAAAATCGTAAATTTTTGGAACAACGGTTTTAGGATATATTTCAGAGACTTCCGGCGTAAATACAATAATGTCTTCAGATATTTCGGAAATTAAAAGTAAATCAGCATCTAAGGTCTTAGGGTACTTGTTTAAATCTTCTAAATTATTGAACTGTGTAGGATTTACAAAAATACTGACTACGACTTTATCATTCTCTTCAACGGCTTTCCTTATTAAAGATGCATGCCCTTGATGTAGCGCTCCCATGGTAGGTACAAGACCTAAATTTAGGCTGCTGCCAAGTTTATTAAGTTTTTCCGTAAGTACTTTTTTTGTCTTTATTACCTGCATTGAAAATTGCATTAGCGAGCAAACTTACTATAATTACTGCTAATCTCTATATTTTTTGTAATTTTGCGGTTACGTTCCAGTGAAAAATAAAATATAACCTTTATGAATGGTAAAAAGATATTGTTTGTATCTTCTGAATTAGTTCCTTACTTACCCGAAAACGAAGTTTCCTTAATGTCTTATGAAGCACCTAGAATGGTCAACAGCAATGGTGGCCAGATTAGAATATTCATGCCTAGATATGGAAACATCAATGAAAGAAGACATCAGTTACATGAAGTAATTAGACTTTCTGGAATGAATTTGGTCATTAATGATATGGATATGCCATTGATCATTAAAGTGGCATCTATTCCAAAAGAAAGAATTCAGGTTTACTTTATTGATAACGAAGAGTACTTTAAGCGAAAAGCAACCTTTACGGATAAACAAGGAAACTTATTTCCGGATAACGACCAACGTGCAATATTTTTTGCAAAAGGTGTCATGGAAACCGTGAAAAAATTGAATTGGTCACCAGATATTATACATGTTCACGGTTGGATGGCGAGTTTATTGCCGTTGTACTTGAAAAAGTATTATGCTGATGAGCCACTTTTTGCTGACAGTAAAATTGTATTGTCGGTATACGGTAAAACATTTGAAGGTGCCTTGGATAAGGATATGATCAAAAGAATTTCTTTTGATGGTATACCTGAAGAGGAAATTGCTTCATTAGGTGAGCCTACCTATAATAATTTGTTAAAGGTGGCTGTTGATTACTCCGATGCTGTTATTTTAGCTTCGGAAGATATTCCAGATGAATTGGAAAGTCACATTACCAACCAAGAAAAACCAGTGTTGCCATATGTCCCTGTTCAAGAATTTGAAGAAGCTTATGCAAATTTTTATAACACCGAAGTTTTAAAATAATCTGAATGAATTTTATTGCTAAGTCCGCTTTCCCTAAGTTTTTGGGATTGTTTTTGATATTGGGTCTATTGGTGTCTTGCGAGCAAGATTTAACTACTATAGGCTCTGGAGTAGTTGGTAATGAGCCATTTGCTACGGGTAAAGAGGTTTATGATGTTTTTGCTTACAATAAAAATATAGAAGCGGTACAGACCAATAAATTAGCAGTTTATCAATTGGGTACGTATAACGATCCGGTTTATGGTAGAACAGAAGCTTCTGTAACATCGCAAATATTTCTTAGTACGGCGAATCCTTCCTTCGGTAGTTTTTCCCAAGATAAAGAGGATAGGGCAGGTACTACAGATGAAGCTATAACTACGGTTCAGGAAAATGAGACCGTAGAAGAAGTTTATTTATATATACCATTTTTAACAAATTCATTGGATACTGATGGAGATGGTGTTATTGATGAATACGATGCGGAGCCGGAAAATAGCGATAATGATAACGATGGCGATGAGGTTAGCAATATAGTAGAAACCGCATCGAATACAGATCCCTTAGATGACACAAGTGTAGATGCTGATCGAGATGGTCTTAATGATCCGGACGGCGCCACTATATTTGCTGACAATTTTGCGGAGAAGGTAGAGCTAGATAGTATTTATATTAATGGAGTAAATTATGATGATGTAGCAAAGTCTCCATTACCAAAATTTAATCTAAAGGTAGAGCGGTCAACCTTCTTTTTAAGAGATTTAGATCCAAATGCCAGTTTTCAGGAAGCGCAACAGTATTATTCTAATCAGGTGTTTTCACCGGATTTTGTTACAGGCGATCCTTTATTCCAAGGGGAAGTCGAAATTATTGATGAGGAGATTTTAATTCGTAATGATGATGATGAATCTACTGAAGAGGTGGATGAGTCACAAACTTTTACAAAATTGCCACCGGGAATAAGGGTAGCATTGGACAATGATTTTTTTCAGGAAAATATTTTGGATAAAGAGGGTAGTTCAGAATTGATCAGTCAATCAAATTTTACTGAATTTATTCGTGGGCTTCATTTTTCAATTGTTGATAGTGATGGTAATGATGTTCTTTTTATGTTCGATTTAAGAAGCTCAAATATTACTATGACGTATAGTTATACAAACTATGATACCAATGGTACAACTGATGATACAAGTGATGATAACCCAAATAATATTTTAGAAAGAGATTTTACCTTTTCATTTTTAACACAGAATACATCTACAGGTGTTATCTCTGGAAATGCGGTGAACACTATAATTACAGAGAATTATGGTCCTCAAATATTAGAGAGTTTAGATACCGGTGAAAATGCATCAAGAATATATTTAAAAGGAGGTCCCGGTACTTATGCTGAAATTAATTTGTTTGAAGAGGATGGTGGTGAAAATATTTTAGAGCAAATTAGAAGTGAGAATTGGGTGATAAATGAAGCAAATTTGGTTTTTTATATTGATAGAGATCAATTAGATGCTGTGGGTAGTACTTTAGAGCCTCCAAGACTTTATCTGTACAATGCCGAAAATAAATTTCCCTTAATTGATACGTCAAGTGATCAGGCTTTAGCTGTAGCTGGTACCCCAAATTTATTTAGTTTTTACCCGAATTATGATGGAGTAATTCAAAAAACGAATGGGAAAGGGGTGGTTTATTCTGTGAAAATTACCGATCATATCAATGATATGGTAGTGAGAGATTCAACAAATGCTACACTTGGTTTAACATTGTCAACCAATATTCAGAATTGGAATATATCCGATGCAAAGGTTGCCAATGGTGAAGAAGAATTACCTATTACTTCTACGGTTACACCTTTGGGTACAATTTTGTATGGCGGTAATTTAGAGACTACCGATCCAAATTTTGATAAGCGTTTAAAATTGGAAATCATCTACACCAAGGCAAATTAATACGTTGTTCTAGTTATTTTTGTCATTATTTTGGATGTTGACATACCACTTATACATTATTTACGTTGTCAACACTAAATGGTTTAAGTCTATTGGCGCAATTATTTAATTTTATTGCCCTAGGATTTAAACTTAAAATACTCAAATTGAAATTAATATGTGCGGAATTGTTGGTTACATAGGACATAGGGAAGCGTTTCCTATAATAATAAAAGGACTTCAAAGATTAGAATATCGTGGCTATGATAGTGCTGGTATTGCATTATATGATGGTAGTCAAATAAATCTTTCAAAAACGAAAGGTAAAGTAGAAGATTTACAGAATAAGGCAAAAGAAATTTCTCAAGCTGGAAAAATAGGTATAGGTCATACACGTTGGGCAACACATGGTGTTCCTAATGATGTAAACTCGCACCCACATTATTCCAATTCCGGAGATTTGGTCATCATACATAATGGTATCATAGAAAATTATGAGGCTATTAAACAAGAGTTGACCAAACGTGGGTATACCTTTCAATCGGATACTGATACCGAAGTACTTGTTAATTTAATTGAGGAGGTTAAAAAAACCGAAGATGTTAAATTAGGAAAAGCTGTGCAAATAGCACTTAATCAAGTAGTGGGAGCATATGCTATTGCTGTATTTGATAAAAGAAAACCAGACGAAATAGTTGTAGCTAAATTGGGAAGTCCATTAGCGATAGGTATTGGTGAAGATGAATTTTTTATTGCTTCAGATGCTTCACCATTTATAGAATTTACTAATAATGCTGTTTATCTTGAAGATGAGGAAATGGCTATAATTAGACTTGGGAAAGAAATAAAACTTAGAAAAATTAAGGATGATGCCGTTGCCTATCCTAGAATTTTAGAACTTCAAATGAATCTCGAAGAAATAGAGAAAGGTGGTTATGATCACTTTATGCTAAAAGAGATTTATGAGCAGCCAAGAGCTATAAAGGATACATACAGAGGGCGTTTGTTAGCGGACCAAGGTCTGATTAGAATGGCGGGAATTGATCTTAATATGGAAAAATTCTTAAATGCTAACAGAATTATAATAGTTGCGTGTGGTACTTCTTGGCATGCTGGTTTAGTGGCGGAATATATATTTGAGGATTTAGCAAGAATTCCTGTTGAAGTGGAATATGCTTCAGAATTTAGGTATAGAAATCCGGTAATTACAGATAAGGATGTTCTAATTGCAATTTCACAATCTGGAGAAACAGCAGATACCCTAGCGGCCATTAAATTGGCGAAGGAACGTGGTGCTTTTGTATTCGGTGTATGTAATGTAGTAGGGTCTTCTATTGCAAGAGAGACAGATGCTGGTGCTTATACTCATGCCGGACCGGAGATTGGAGTTGCTTCTACCAAGGCTTTTACCACTCAAATTACGGTATTGACACTCATGGCCCTAAAGTTGGCAAAAGCTAAAGGCGTTTTTTCGGAGTCTAAATACCACGAATATTTAACTGAGTTGGAAACAATTCCTACAAAGGTTGAAAAATCCTTGGAATCAAATACATTGATCGAAATAATATCCGATGTTTATAAAGACTCAGCTAATTGTCTTTATTTAGGAAGGGGATATAACTTTCCAGTGGCTTTAGAAGGTGCGTTAAAATTAAAGGAAATCAGTTACATTCATGCGGAGGGTTACCCAGCAGCTGAAATGAAACATGGTCCAATAGCCTTAATAGATGAGCATATGCCAGTTTTTGTAATTGCGACCAAAAAAGGTCACTATGAAAAGGTGGTTAGTAATATCCAGGAAATAAAATCTAGAAAAGGTAAAATAATAGCTATTGTTACTGAAGGTGATGAGCAGGTAAAAGAGTTGGCGGATCATGTAATTGAAGTGCCAGAAACTTTAGAGAGCTTAACACCATTATTGACTACGATACCTTTGCAATTGCTTTCGTATCATATTGCAGTAATGAGAGGTTGTAATGTTGATCAACCAAGAAACCTTGCCAAATCGGTTACGGTAGAATAAGAAAAATAATATGTAATAGATAATAGGGGCATGATTTATTTCATGTCCCTTTTTTGTGTGTAAAAATGAAATAATATGCATATAAAATCTCTTTTTTATAAAGGAATGGCGGATTATAAATATATTTTTTACATAATGTTATTTAATAGTTAATTGCGTATATCCCAATAAATGAATCATTTAATTATTAAAATAATACTATGCACGCATAATTTTTTTCAAATTACTATTATTGGTATAAAATAATCTGTATCTTAACCCACAACTAATTTTAAACTTTAATTAAGAATGAGAGCAATACTACTTTTAGCATTGATGGTTGTGGGTACTTTTGGGTATTCTCAAACGAATATCAATGGTAATGTTGTTGACCAAAACAATCAGCCCATTCCTGGGGCCAATGTTGTTATCGTTGGCAAAACCATTGGTACAGTAACGGATTTCGATGGTAATTTTAATTTGGCTACATCAGAAATGCCACCTTTCAAAATAGAAATTTCAAGTATTGGTTATACAAGTAGTACTGAAGATATTACTAGCGCTAACCAAACTGTTACCGTAGTTTTAAATGAATCTCAAACCTTTTTGGATGAGGTGGTCATTTCAGCTTCAAGAACTCCAGAGCGTATTTTTGAATCTCCTGTTACGGTAGAGCGAATCGGTATTTCAGAAATTAAGAATACCACGGCTGCCGATTTTTATGGAGGTCTTGAAAATCTTAAAGGTGTAGACGTTAACACAAACAGTTTAACATTTAAATCGGTTAATACCAGGGGTTTCGCATCTTTTGCCAATACACGTTTTATGCAACTAGTTGATGGTATGGATAACTCAACACCTGCATTGAATTTTCCTATTGGTAACTTAGTTGGTCTAATAGAGCCAGATGTGTTAAGCGTTGAATTGTTGCCTGGGGCATCATCTGCACTATATGGGGCAAATGCATTTAATGGAATTTTGTTTATGCGAAGTAAAAGCCCTTTTGACTATGAAGGTATCAGTGTATCTATTAAACAAGGTATTACTTCTCAACAGGCTTCTGGAGATAATTCTTATACTGATTTTGGTATTAGGGCTGCACATAAGTTCAGCGATAAGTTTGCGGCTAAGGTTAATTTTGGTTATTTAAAAGGTACCGACTGGGCTGCTAATAATACAGATGACAAGATTACGCCTGGTGGTACAAGGGATAACTTGAATTATGATGGGGTCAATGTTTATGGCGATGAGGTATCTACCAACATAAAAGAAGTTGCGCTTACTCTAGAAGGGTTAGGCATTTTACCATCTGGTGCAAATGCCCTTGTTCCCTCTGAAATAGTTAGTAGAACTGGTTATAACGAAAGTGATCTTACCAATTATAATGCGGAGAGTATTAAAGCCGATTGGGGTTTATATTATAGACCAATAGAAGATAATAGTTTAGAACTTTCCTATGTGGGTAAAGTGGGTACGGGTAACACCATTTACCAAGGAACTAATAGATATAATATTGCCGGTTTCTTCCAAGAACAACATAAGTTGGAAATTAGAAATGACAATTTTTTTGTAAGAGGATATATGGTTGGTGATAAAGCTGGTGATTCTTATGATATGGTTTTTACCGGAATTAACATCAATAGAAGTTGGAAAGACGATAACACTTGGTTCGGTGAATATACCGGTGCCTATGTGCAGGCTACCTTAGCTGGCGCAACTGATGAGCAAGCGCACGCTGCCGCGAGGGCACAAGCAGAATCTGGTAGATTGTTGCCAGGTACACCGGAATTCGAAGCTGCATTTAATAGGGTAATTAAAGATCCCGATTTAAGTTCTGGTTCACAATTTAGGGATGCTTCCAAATATTATCATGCAGATGGAAACTATAATTTTTCGCATGTAATAGACTGGGCAGAAATTCAAGTTGGGGGATCCTATAGAAAATATAGTTTAAATTCTTCTGGAACTATTTATACCGATTTTGATGGTCCTATCGATTATTCTGAATTTGGAATTTACTCACAGGTTCAAAAAACACTGCCTATGGCCGGAGAGAAAAGTTTAAAATTAACAGGGTCTATCAGATATGATAAATCTGAGTTTTTTGATGGTTTTTATTCTCCAAGATTGTCTGCAGGGTATACCTTGAACAGAAATCATAATATAAGAGCGTCTGCTCAAACAGGATTTAGAAATCCAACTACTCAAGATCTATTTATTGGTTTAGATGCGGGTAGGGCTATATTAGTAGGTTCTGCACCAGATAATTTAGATAGATATTCAAGGGATTATGATGTAAGTGCAACAGGTCAGTTATTAGGACAGCCTTCTTCGGTTACACAAACCGGTGCGGCTGCATATAATAATTCTTACTCGGCAGCTTCAGCTACCGCTTTGGCCGAGACAGGTGACCCTTCGGTTCTTGAAGTTGCAAATCCAGATTTAGTGAAGCCAGAAAAAGTAACTTCTTTTGAAATCGGGTATAGAGGTAAGGTCGATAAGTTGGTTATAGATTTTAGTACGTATTATAACAGTTATCAAGATTTCATCTCTCAAGAGGTGGTTGTTGCTCCTTACTACGGAGAAGTTGGTGATGGCGGACTGTCAGTTGTGGCGATAGCCAATGGAGATTTCCAGGCATACAGTACCTATACCAATACAGATGCCAATGTTAATTCATACGGAGCATCTATTGGTCTTGATGTTAAGGTGTTGGGTAATTTTGATTTAGGTGGTAGTTATACATTTACAAAACTGGATTTTGATCGTGAAGCCAATCCAGATGTAATGCTGAACTTCAATACTCCAGAACACAAGTTCAAAGCTTCTTTTGGAAATAAGGAACTTTTTGAAAATTTCGGGTTTAATGTGTCCTATAGATTTAGCGATGATTATTTCTGGGAAGCTACTTTTGGTAATGGTGTAATCCCTGAATTTCATGTAGTTGATGCGCAAATTAACTATGAAGTTCCAAGTATAAAATCTTCTTTCAAATTAGGGGGTACAAACCTAACTGGTAAAGAATATAACACTGCGTTCGGTACGGGTCTTATTGGGTCTATGTACTATGTTTCTTGGACAATTAACAACTAATTAAAATCAAAAGTTGAAATGAAAAACTTAAAATATTTATACATTTCTTTAGGTGTCTTGGCTTTTACGGCTTGTAACGACCCAGAAGATGTTGATCTAGAACCAGAGGTGATAGCGGAGGAATTGCCGGCCTTAACCTCCGGTTCTGCAGATTTCTCAAATTATGTTGCATTAGGTAACTCTTTAACGGCAGGTTTTACAGATGGAGCTTTATTTCAAGCTAGTCAGACATTATCTATGCCCAATCTGTTATCGCAAAAATTTAGCCTTGCAGGTGGGGGTAGTTTTAGTCAACCTTTAACCAATGACAATATTGGTGGGCTTGCTTTGGCAGGAACAAGAATTCAAGATCCAAGATTAGTTTTTGGTGGAGCAGGTCCCGTTTCTTTAGAATCTTTAATTGGGGATGTAACCGTTACCACGGATATTGCTTTAAATAACCCAACAGGACCTTTTAATAACCTAGGGGTGCCTGGTGCAAAAAGTTTTCATTTGTTAGCGCCGGGATATGGTAATATAGCTAACGTACAATTAGGTCTTGCTAATCCTTATTTTGTAAGAATGACCGGTGCCACGCCAGATATTAGCGTTTTAGAAATGGCAGTTGGTCAGTCCCCTAGTTTTTTCTCTTTATGGATAGGTAATAATGATGTATTGGGATATGCCACTACGGGAGGTGACGGAACAGATCCTATTACGCCTATTTCCGGTGCGCCAGGTCAAGGTTTTGATGGTAGTTATGGAGCTTTGATCGCAACGTTAACTGCAGGTGGTGCTCAAGGGGTCGTTGCCAACATTCCTAATGTAACAGATGTGCCTCATTTTACAACAGTGCCACATAACCCATTAGATCCTACCAATCCAGATTTTGGAGATCAAATTGCTACTTTAAATGGCATTTTTGGGCAATTGAATCAGGTGTATGCTTTCTTGGGTGTGCCAGAGCGCTCCATAGAATTTTCCACAACCGCGGCAAGTGAAGTCGTAATAAGAGATGAAACGTTGACCGATTTGTCAGCTCAAATAGCTGGTGTACTTAGTGCAAGTCCTACATTTCCGGCTTTTGTACAATCTTTTGGACTGCCAGTAGAAGCTGCGCCTTTAGTGGCGGGGTTATTGGGTAGTACTTATGGGCAAACCAGAGAAGCAACTGCAGATGATTTGTTCGTATTACCAAGCTCTTCTATTATAGGAACGGTAAATACAGAATCCGTTGCTGCTCTTATGGCTGCAGGTTTACCACAGACATTGGCAGGTCAGTTTTCAGTGGAAGGTATTTCATTGCCTTTAGAAGATAAATGGGTGTTAATTCCTAGTGAGCAAGAAGAAATTGCCGTGGCTACAGCGGCTTTCAATCAAATTATAGAAGCTACGGCTAATCAAGCAGGTTTAGCTCTGGTTGATGCAAATGGACTATTGAACCAATTGGCGAATGGAGGAATAACAAGTGGTGATTTTACATTAACCTCAAATTTGGTAACTGGTAGCGCATTCTCTTTAGATGGTATACATCCAACCGCAAGAGGATATGCATTGTTGGCTAATGAATTCATGAAGGCAATAGATGCAACGTATGGTTCTAATTTTGAAGAATCCGGTAATTTGTTGAACGTAGGAGATTATCCTACGAATTACCCGGCAACACTACAATAATTGTGTTTAAAATATGAATTTAGGAAAGGTGCTTTTAGGGCACCTTTTTACTTTTGTAAAAAAGAAAAAAAACAGTTTTTCTTTAAAATTGAAAACTATATCTTTGCAGCCTGAAAATGAGAGCATATTTTTCAGGTTTTATTAAACGTAATATATAAACATATAAGTAATGTCAAAAGTTACAGGTAAAGTTTCGCAAATCATTGGCCCCGTAGTTGATGTAGAATTTCAATCAGGTGCAGATCTTCCTAAAATCTATGATTCTTTGGAAATTGTCAATAAGGACAAATCAAAATTGGTTTTGGAAGTTCAATCTCATGTTGGCGAGAATACGGTAAGAACTATTTCTATGGATTCTACCGATGGTCTTAGTAGAGGGGTTGAAGTAGTGGCTACAGGTAGTGCGATTCAAATGCCGGTAGGTGATGACGTATATGGTCGTTTGTTCAATGTAATCGGTGATGCTATCGATGGTCTTGGTAATTTGCCTAAAGCAGGTGAAGCCGGTCTTCCAATACATAGAGAAGCTCCAAAATTTGAAGATCTTTCTACATCTACAGAAGTTTTGTTCACTGGTATTAAGGTTATCGACTTGATCGAACCTTATGCAAAAGGTGGTAAAATTGGATTATTTGGCGGTGCCGGAGTAGGTAAAACGGTATTGATCCAAGAATTGATCAACAACATTGCTAAAGGTCATGGTGGTCTTTCAGTATTCGCAGGAGTAGGAGAAAGAACTCGTGAAGGAAATGATTTGCTTCGTGAGATGTTGGAATCTGGTATTATTAAGTACGGTGATGATTTCATGCACTCTATGGAAGATGGCGGATGGGATTTGACGAAAGTTGATAAAGAAGCTATGAAAGGTTCAAAAGCGACATTCGTTTTTGGTCAAATGAACGAGCCACCTGGAGCACGTGCTAGAGTTGCACTTTCAGGGTTGACAATTGCTGAATATTTCCGTGATGGAGCAGGTGATGGTCAAGGTAAAGATGTACTTTTCTTCGTAGATAACATTTTCCGTTTTACGCAAGCAGGTTCTGAGGTATCGGCGTTATTAGGTCGTATGCCATCTGCGGTAGGTTACCAACCTACGTTGGCTACGGAAATGGGTGCTATGCAAGAGCGTATTACGTCAACTAAAAGAGGTTCTATTACTTCGGTACAAGCGGTTTACGTACCTGCGGATGATTTAACGGATCCAGCACCGGCAACAACTTTTGCTCACTTAGATGCAACAACTGTATTGTCTCGTAAAATTGCCGAGCTTGGTATTTACCCTGCGGTTGATCCTTTAGATTCGACTTCAAGAATTCTTACAGCTGAAATTTTAGGGAAAGAGCATTACGCATGTGCGCAAAGGGTAAAAGAGCTTTTACAGCGTTATAAAGAACTACAGGATATTATCGCCATTTTAGGTATGGAAGAATTATCTGAAGAAGATAAGTCTGCGGTAGGTAGAGCAAGACGTGTACAACGTTTCTTATCTCAACCATTCCACGTAGCAGAGCAGTTTACAGGTATACCGGGTGTTTTAGTTGATATCAAAGAGACTATCAAAGGATTTAATATGATTATGGATGGTGAATTAGATCACTTGCCGGAATCAGCTTTTAACCTTAAAGGTACTATTGAAGAAGCGATTGAGGCTGGTGAAAAAATGTTGACTGAAGCGTAATTAAGTTCAGAGTTCAGAGTTTATGGTTCAGAATTGAAACTAATAACTCATAGCTCATAACTCATAAGTAAAGAGATATGTATTTAGAAATTGTATCACCAGAAGCAACCTTATTTGCTGGCGAAGTAACATCAGTTACAGTACCTGGTATAAATGGTGAGTTTCAGATGTTAAAAGATCACGCTCCAATTGTTTCTTTACTACAAGAGGGTAAGGTGAAAGTTGCGGGCAATATAACTCTAGATAAAGAGTATGCGTCTAAGTTCACTAAAGATGCTGCCGGAAATACAGTTTTACAAATTTCTAGCGGTACTATTGAACTTAAGAATAATAAAGTAATTGTACTAGCGGATTAATTAGTACATTTTATTATAAATTATAAAGGCTACACTTTTAAGTGTAGCCTTTTTTTATTCCTTTTCGTAAGCAAGAATATCGGCAGGTTGGCAGTCTAATGCCTTACAAATAGCATCCAGTGTAGAAAAGCGAATGGCTTTTGCTTTACCTGATTTAAGTATGGATAGGTTAGCTTCGGTAATATCAATCATTTCAGCCAGTTCTTTGCTTTTTAAATTACGGTCTGTTAATACGGTATTTAAGTTAACGACAATGCTCATAATTATATGGTTAGGTCGTTTTCTGTTTTTATATTATATGTCATTTTCAAAATATCACTTTGAATAATAAAATACAATCCAACTATTGTTATGAATACTTGAAGGAGTAAATTATTATCAAATATAATTTCAACTGGTACATTTAAAATTAATTGTTTCACGAATACTAAGGCATAAGTTAGGTAGTTTAAAAGTGAACTGAATATTAAGGACTTACCTGATTTTTTTAGATTGATTTGAACTGATGGACTGAAACCTATATTTTTTGTCATTATCCCAGCTACGTTCTTTAGGTATTTGACTCCAATTATTAGTAAGATATAGCCAAGAATAGATATGACTAATATTAACCATGAAATTGCATCCCATTCTTGGACGAAATTATTTTCTTGAGCAATAGAATTCAACCCTAAAGGACCAAAAAATAATATTACTAAAAGTCCAAGACAAAGGGTATAAAATAGAATATCTATTAGTACTTTAAACAGTTCAGTGTGTCGCATAATTATATAGTTAGGTCGTTTTCTTGTTTTAGACGATAGCCTTCTTTAATTAATTGGGCTATAATTAAGTAGAAAAATAGCTATTACTAAAAGTGATATTCTTCCGCTTAGTGCCGTTCCAAAATTTTTGCCTAAGGTATATGAAGCTGAAACACCATATTCTAAAGTTATTTCAAAGGATTTTTCTATTAACCTTATAAAGAAAATTAATACAGAATAGGCTATAAGTCCGTTACCGACCTTTCTAAATATAGCACTATTTTTTTCTGTAAATATTGTATCCGTTTTAAATTCAGGTATTACTTTTCTAAATTTCAAAAGAAGCCAGATTATATAACCTTGTAATAAAACAGTTGGTAAAGGAATTAGAACCATTAGTATCCAGCTATTTTCATCACCGGAATATTGAAGCAAATCAAATTTTGTTAGAACGTATTTTGATAGTTCACCTAAGTTTATAATTATAGATATTAGTACGGAGAAAATTAAAAAATTAATAAGCCATTTGAGTGCAGTAAGAAGATTTTTCATATAATAAATTATTGTTTAACGATAACAAATATATAAAAGTTATCGAAAAACAATAATAAAAATAAAATTTATTGGATTACGATGTCTTCAAAGAAATCAATTCCCAGTCTTGACCCAAAGAATGATAAGTGCAAATTTTTTCAAAACCTACGGCGTAATGTGCACCTAATGACCTGCTGTTTGTAGCATCAACTTCGGTAATTATGGCATCATATTTTGGGTAAGAGGCTTTTTTCATGGCGTTATAGAGTCCACGGAAAACACCCATTTTTCTATGGGTCTTGGCAACACAGATTTGCCCCATGGTAATAAAATTTTGAATGTTTACATTTTCTAATTCGGTAAACATTGGTCTTAGAACTGAAATTTCATCTTTAAAATCATCAGTCATTGAAAGTGCGTAACCTACTACTTTATCACCATCTTTTGCGATAATATGGGGGCAGGCGTTGTTCATTCTAGTTAGCACATCTAAATTGTGATGTACGGTTACAAATCCTTCTTGTTGCATTTCTAGATCGGAAACAGCTGATTTTAAGTTCATTTCTTGTAAAGAAAGAATTTGTATTAATTCTTCTTTGGTTGTGGCGGTAGTATATATTAAGCTCATTTATTCAACTTTTAGCCAAGCTTGGCGGGCTTTTAATACTTTTTTTGTAGGAGCTTTGTCATTTTTCTCCACTAAGTTAATGGCATAGTCTAGTTCAGAGGTTAAAATGACCTCAGTTTTTCTTTCCATATCATCTCTTAAAAAGGTTATTGAAAGAGTGTCTTCTGGTTTGAATCCTTCATTGATAAACGTATTAAATTGAATTCCATTTGAGAATGATTTTCCATTTATTGAAGATATGATATCGTCTTTATCTAATCCGGCAAGGTAAGCCGGACTCCCAATTTTGGTATTGCTTCCAATTTTACCGTTTAAATCATCTGTTATAGATACAGCGGCACCAAAATAGGCTATTTCTGCATTTTGAGACATACTTATGCCAACTGTTTTAAATAGTTCGTTATACTGCGGCATTTCGCTTTTATAAACAAAACTATTAAAGAAGTTGTTACCGAATGTTTTACCAGCGTACGTGTTCAATAGTTCGTTCAAATTTTCAATGGTATAAGGTTTTTCGGTTTTACCGTAGGTTGACCAAACCAGCTTCATAAAATCATCTAAATTAAGACCTTCATTACGTAGTTGTAAATCTAAAGCTAACCCAAGAACACTGCCGTAAGAGTAATATGAAATAAAGGTATTTTCTCTATTAACGGGGTCTACGGAAGTTGCCGCATCTACAAAAGGAGCTTGGTAACTCATTTCTATAGGGTTAAAGAATTGTCTTGCAGGTGAATTCCACACATAGTTAAAAGTGCCTGTTAATCCTTCTACATATTTTTCAGGTGTAATTAAGCCTGCCCTGCATAAAATAAGGTTGGTATAATAACTTGTAAAGCCCTCTGCAAACCATAATTCACCACTCATATTTGCTTCTTCAAAATTAAACGGTTCCAAAGATTTTGGTCTAATACGTTCCACATTCCAGCTATGAAAAAACTCATGTGAAACGGTCCCTATATTTCTATCCATACCACCATTTGATAATGTTCTGGTGCTTGTCAAAATTGTAGAATTTCTATGCTCCATTCCATCACCGGAAGCATTTGGTACATAGCAAGCAATAAAAGTATAAGAACCATAATCAAATGTGGGTAGCTCGCCGAATACTTCTTTTTCGGCAAGAACCACTTTTTTTACTTTCTCAAAATATGTGGATGCTTCTTCTTCGGTACATGGATCATGTAACGCTAATTTTATGGTTTGCCCGTCTATATTGAATTCCCTTAGTTTGTGATTGCTTAATTCGGTTGGGCTATCCATAAAATATTGCAGATTTGGAGCGCTGTAGGTGTTGTTTTTTATTAAAGGTAATTGTGTAGCTATCTTCCAATTTAAATCATCTCTGGTTTTAAAATCTACAGTGATTTTTCTTGTGCTTAGGGATGGGGCGTACATAAAGGTTGCCGGTATGTTCAAATGGGCGTGTGTCTCATCAATTTGAGAATACGTTCCGTCCGCTCTATTGGCATAAAGTGTATAGGTGATTTTTACAGTACCATCATGTTTAGGAACAAGCCATTCATAAGGGTTGTTTTTTGAAATGGGTAGTACATCGCCCTTACTGTCAAATGCCTTTAAGTTATATACGTTTTTAGCGAATTCATGAAGTGCATACCTACCTGGTGATGTGCGGCTCATCCTAAGTGATAAAGTGTCTTCAACTATTTCGTTGAAGGTTGCTGAAATATCGGCTTCGTGATGTACCGCATTATCAAATGATATTACATAGGTACTAGATTGTGCGGTAATACTTGAAATATGTAATCCTAAAAAAAGTAAAAGGGTGAGATAGCGCATATCTTAGATTTTTAGCTAAGATAATGAAGCTGGTAAATGAATGTTGGAAAAATGGATTCTAAAATGAAAATATGGGGTGATAATTAGGTGGGACTTATACAATTCCGTTTTTATCGAATTTTTCTATAATGGTATCTTTAATACCTTTTAAATGAAATTCTGTAATTGGTTTGGTTACAAAATCCGATACCAATGACTTTTTCTTTAAACGTTCAATATCATCTCTATATGCAGAAGAAGTAAGCACAAATACCATACAATTATCTGTAGTTGCAATAGATTCTAATTTATCCATAAACTCCCATCCGTTCATTACTGGCATATTCAAATCAAGAAAAATAATGTAATTATGGGATTTTGAATAGGAATTGCTAAGGTGTTCTATTGCAGGCTTTCCATTTGAGAAATTTAATATTTCACCCGGTAGTTCGGCATGATCAATTCCTTTTTCCAGTAAAAATGTAAAAATGGGATCGTCCTCAATTATTATAAGTTTATAATTCATTTATTTTCGTCTAAATCGATGGCATTAATGGTATTGTCTACAATATCTTTGATAACATTGTCAATTTCATCTGCCGATGTAATTATATAATTGAGAATTTGATCTCTTTCTTCAGGCTTTAATTTTTCTTTATCGTCTCTTAATAAGTCTACCAAGCCCATTAATCTTGCTACTGGAGCTCTAACGATATGTGATTGGGTCCATGCAATTTTTTTCAATTGGGCATTTTGTTCCTCAATGGCATTTAAATGTTGAACCTTGGTGGTAACATCTTTAGAATTTACCACAATTCCTTTTAATGAGGGTTCGTCAATTTTGTTGGTAATAATGGTTTCTAACCAGATCCAGTGTCCGTCCCCATGTTTAAATCTAAATGGTTTAATGGCTACCTGGTTTACTTTTAGGATCTTAATGAACTCATTGAATACTCTATTGTAATCATCTGGGTGCACATAATCGAACGCATTAGTACCCATAAATTGTTCTGGCGTAATATTCAAGATTTTCGTGGAAGTAGGACTTGCATATGTGAAGTTGGCATTTTCATCCATAATACAGATCATATCGCTGCCTTCTTGCACTAAGGTTTTATATCTGCGTTCACTTTGCTCTAGTTGTTCTTTTGCAATTCTGGTGTCATTAATATCTCTAGAGGTTATAATAACCCCTTGAATTGAAGGTTCGTTTATTTGGTTGGATACATTTGCTACAAACCATCGCCATTCACCAAATTTATTTTTAAATCTAAACGGTTCTATTTTTATAGAATCATTTTGGGTTATTTTGTTGAACTGTGTTTTTACACGCTCTAAATCATCTGGATGTATGTAATCGAATGCGTTTTGTCCTTCAAATTCTTCGGGGCTTATTTGAATGACCTTCATTGAACTTGGGCTTACATATTTAAAATTGGCTTCGGCATCTAGTATAGTTATGATATCACTACTCTCTTGTACCAAAGTCTTAAATCTACGTTCGCTATTTTCTAATTGAAGTTCTGCATTTTTCTTTTCGGTATTATCTCTGGCTATACAATAATATACCCTATCTTTTTCATCCCAATTAGAGGACCAAAGCATAGGTACGGCATGACCATTTTTATGAACGTATCTATTTTCAAAATTGATTACTTTGTTTCCGGACAAAACAAATTCGGCATTTTCTTCTGTTACAATTATATCCTCTTCATAGATCAGTTCAGTATATTTGGTACCAATAATATCTTTTGGTGCATAGCCCCAAATATCGTTTACTGCTCTGTTAATACTTAAAAAGTATCCTTCCTCATCAAGGGTGCATATAATATCTAAAGAAGTGTCCATTATTTTTTGCATCTCCTCTTTTGCACTGATTAAAACTTGCTGAGATAAGATTTCTGAGGTAATGTCTTTTGAGAAACAGGTAATCCCTATTTTTTCCCCCTCCTTGTTATACATTAAATCAAAAGAGGTTAGCCCGTATGTGGTCCAAAATTTACTGGGGTCTTGTATTTTCTGTTTGACCGAAAAACTACCGGTTTTAATTGCCTTGGTATAATAAGATTTCCATTTTTCCGTAATACTACTAGGTACGCTTGTAGAAAAAACAGAGTCTCCTTCATTGAAAGGTTCACCTTGGATTTTTTTAACCAGTTCGTGAAATGCGGTATTGGCTGTAATTAGTTTAAAATCCAAATCTATAGACCACATGAGGTCCCTAGTGCTATTGATCATAGCCTCTTGGTTATTCTTGACCCTATGAAGCTCAGTTGTAAAGCTTTTTTTCTCTGTTATATCTTGTAAAGTACCGTACATAACTAACGGTTCTTTAGCTTCGTTCCATTTTAGTACCTTACCTTTTTCATGTATCCATTTAAATTCCCCATTTTTTTGTAGGAATCTGTATTGTACGCTACAATCTTTAGATGGGTATTGTAAGCATTGAAGCATTTTTTTCTCAACTTCAGCTACATCCTCAGGGTTAATTAGTTTAAACCAGTCATCGGTTGTAAAATTTTTTACTGTATTGGGATCTATGCCTAAAATGTCAATGCCTTGTGGATTTAAAGTAAAGGTATCGTTTGCGAAATTACGTTCCCAAAACCCTATGCCGGTGGCAGAAACAATGTTATCTAAAAGTCGACCCTTTTTCTCAAGTTCAATTTTTTGGTCTTGTTCAATTTTTTTCGCCTTACGTAATTCTAAAAGATGAACTACTTGTTTGGCCAATGTTTGTAATCCGTCTAATTGGGTTTTACTAAGTTGTCTTGATTCGTAATCAATAACACACAATGTGCCAAGGCGGTGACCATCTTCGGTAGTTAATGAGGCACCGGCATAAAAACCTACATTGGGGTCTTCTGTAACAAGTTTATTGTCTTGAAATCGTTTGTCTGCATGAGTGTCCTCTACTACTAGTACATCTAAATCGTCGGTAATAACATGCTTGCAAAAAGATTCTTTTAAAGGAGTACCATTACCTTCAAATCCGAAGTGCGATTTAAAAAACTGCCTTTTATCATCAACTAATGAAATTAAGCTTACAGGGGTATTACAAATAGAAGCGGCTAAAGATGTAATTTCGTCATAGATAGCTTCTGGATTAGTATCCATAACATCAAAAGAAATCAATGCTTTTAATCTATTAGTATCTAAAATATTTCTCCCTTTCATGGTTATCTTTGTAAGAAGATAGTTACTTATTCTAATATTCTAAAATAATAGTAAGAAATTTCTTTAAAAAAAGAGGCAAAAATAGTATTTAAGTTTGTTTATCAATGCATTTAATTGATTTTTTCTTCAATACACCTAAATTTTATGATCATCTAAGTGGTTATCTATCAGGTTGATAAATGAATATTTGCAACGTTTTCAATCAAAACCTTAAAGGATTATCAGTGATATTGATAAGATGGTAGAAAAATTTCATGAAATTTTCAATTTGGTTATAATCCTTTCATAGAAAAGTTATTTTTGTGCTATGAGCCAACTGCCTAATAGATTAAAGCGAGTTTTAGAAACGCGTAAAAAAGAAGGTACTTTACGTACACTTAATACCACAGAAGGTTTAATAGATTTTTTATCCAATGATTATTTAGGTTTTGCTATTAACGAGACCTTATTTTCTAAAACTTTTCAATTATTATTGACTGACAGTGTTGCCTCAAATGGTTCTGGAGGGTCAAGATTATTATCTGGAAATCATAAATTATTTACTAGGTTAGAATCTCAATTGGCCACCTTTTACAAATCTAATGCGGCATTGGTTTTTAACTCTGGGTATGATGCCAATATAGGGCTATTTAGTACTCTTCCCCAAAAAGGTGACCTGGTATTTTATGATGAGTATATACACGCTAGTATACGAGAAGGGTTACGTTTAAGCAACGCCAAATCTTATAGTTTTTCACATAACGATCTTACTAGCTTAAAAGAAAAAATAGCTTTGAATGTAGCTAGAAATGAACATGAAACATACTCGGTTTTTATTGTAACGGAAAGCATTTTTTCCATGGACGGAGATTCTCCTGATTTGAAAGCCTTTGCTAAATATGCGAAATCAAATGAGTATTGTCTAATAGTGGATGAAGCTCATGCGGTTGGGGTATTGGGTAATAATGGAGAAGGAATGGTGCCATTGTTGAAATTGGAAAAAGATGTTTTTGCTAGAACGGTAACTTTTGGTAAAGGATTTGGTTGCCATGGTGCTGCAATACTTGGCTCTGAAGATTTGAAAGATTATCTAGTTAATTTTGCAAAATCATTTATTTATTCTACTGGGCTAACACCACATTCATTGGCTACAATTATAACTGCTCATGAGTTTTTAGACGAACTTGGTAAAGCGCCTAGAAAACTGCTATTTGAAAACATTGAATACTTTAAAAAACAAGTAGCATCGCATAAATTAGAAGCTTGTTTTTTGCCAAGTGATTCTGCTATTCAAGGTTGTATTATACCTGGTTCTAATTACGCAAAAGAAGTAGCGAATAAGATGCTGGATAAAGGTTTTAATTTAAAAGCTGTTCTATCGCCAACGGTACCAGTAGGACAAGAACGGTTAAGAATTTGTTTACATAGTTATAATTCAAAGGAAGAGATTGGGCTTTTGGTAAAATTATTGGCTAGTTATATGTAGTGGTCTATGGAGAATAAATTCTATCAATTGGCATCTTTTGAATATGTTGCCGATGTGCAAATTGTTAAAGGTAAGCTAGAATCTGAGGGTATACCCGTTTTTCTTAGGGATGAGAACACCTTGAACTCAGATCCATTGATCAGTAATGCCATTGGTGGTGTAAAGTTGCAAGTATATTCTAAAGATAAAGAAAGGGCAATTGCTGTCTATAACAGTATTAGAACGTACGCCTTGGATAATAATGGAAAACCCATTGTTTGTCCTAATTGCAAAGCGCGGAGGTCAGAGCCATATTATAACAGTAAGGGTATATTTTATAAACTTTTTCCATTTTTCGAGAAAAGAAAATATAAGTGCCTAAATTGTAACATGATCACTAATTCAAAGTAAGAAAATATGCAAAAGATTTTTGTGACAGGAATTTCTACCGAGGTAGGTAAAACTATTGCATCAGCAATTTTTGTGGAAGCATTGAAAGCCGATTATTGGAAACCGGTACAGGCTGGAGATTTAGATAATACGGATACGGATAAGGTAAAACGTTTAATATCTAATGATAGGTCTAAGTTTCACCCAAGCAGCTATAATCTAAAATTGCCCATGAGTCCGCATGCTGCTGCCGAGATTGAAGGTGTCTCTATAGATAGGTTTCACATTAACGAGCCAGAAACGGATAATAATTTGATCATAGAAGGGTCTGGTGGTATATTGGTGCCACTTAATAATGAAGATACCATGTTCGACATTATAATGCCAGATTATAAAGTGGTTGTGGTATCTAGAAATTATTTGGGCAGTATCAACCATTCTTTATTGACAATACAATGGTTGTTACATAAAGGATATGAAGTTTCGGTATTGTTCAGTGGAGAAGCAAATCCGCACACGGAGAATATCATACTGCATAAAACCGGTGTGTCGTTAATTGGTAGAATAGACGAAGAAAAAGAATTCACAAAAGAGGTCATTAAAAAATATGCCGACAAATTTCAAGGAATATTACAAACCTTATAATCGCTGTAAAATTGTAGCATTATCTACCGTTGCGAATAAAGCATAATGTTGGGCAAGGTAGTTGTCTATATACTGGTTTTCCTCAACTTCTTTTTTATCTAAAATACGTTTGCCTTTTCTAATGACAACGGTTTTTGGTTGTAACTCTTCCATGATAAACTTTAATTCTTCCATAGAGTTCTTTCTCGGGTTTTTAAAGAATGGAAAAAGTTCATCCCTACAAATATTACTAGGATGTGTAGAGGCGATAGTTGGTGGTAAGGTGCCTAAGTTCCAATAACCTATATGATATTCAAAGAATAGTACGTTTTTGGTTTCTAGTTGGTTTTCTAAAATGAATTGTGGGGCAGAAAAACCTTCACCATTGAAAATAGTGCCTTTTTCAATCTTATTATTTACAACATTTACATACTCCAGATAACTTTCTGCAGGAATCAATAGACCAATTACGGCTAGGTAAGCCGGTATTTTTGGTTTATGAACTTTAATAAGGTTGCTAACAACAACACCTACCAAAATTAATAGCATGGGGTGTAGTTGTATCAGGTAATGGCCATTGATTCTTCCTCCTTTTGCAAAAGAGAATAATACACCTATGATGGTAATCACCAACAATTGAATATTTCTGTTCTTAAAATCTAGATTTTTACTTTTATGGGAATAAAACAAAAATACAGCTGTAATAACGAAAATAGGCGCTAGCTTAAAAACAGAATAACGTCTAGCTTCCGTATATTCTAATGGAGCAAGAATTACGGACTCCCACCAGGTATACGTTATATCGTTCAAAAAATATGGGGCTACAGTGGCTATAACAACGGTTAGGGCTCCGGTACCAAATAAGATAACTTGTAGAAAGCTTATTTTTCTGTTAGTGAAAATAGATTCATAGCATAAAAAGAGTCCTAAGAACAGAATTGGGAAGGCCATGTTTAGCTTGACCATTACCGTTGAGCCCATTAGTATGCCAGATAAAAATATGGAAAAGCTAGATTTTTTTGAAATCAAAATATAGATTGATGGCACAAAGAAAGCCATGCAAATATGTTCAGACATTACTCCTTGTAAGCTGCCAAATAGGCTTAGCAAAACAATGCAGATGATTCCTATGAATACAGACGCCTTTTTAGAAACTAGGGTCAGTGCTGTTTTATATGTAAAGTATGCGGTTATAGCTACTAAAACAACTCCTGCAAAGCGTATGGCGACAAAACTTTTGCCAAATATGGATATGATAGCCGCAAAAAAAGCAAAAGTTAAAGGTGGTTTTAGGTCCCACAACTGTGTATAAGGCAAAAATCCGTCAACCCAAGATTGACCAAGAAGAATAAAGGTACTTTCGTCACGATCCACGTAGTCTCTAAAGAAAAAGGGGAATCGAATAAACAGTGTAATTAATGAGAGTAATAGGAACACCGTAGTATCCTTCATTTGGGAAAAAGTGAAAAGTGCATTTCTGTTTCTTTCTAAGGGCATCTAGTTATTGCGGTTTATTTCCCGATCTTTGCAAGATAGATAAAATGGCGAATTATAAATTCTATGACTGTAGAAAATCTATCAACAAGAGATAAAAAACACCTATGGCACCCGCTAACACAACATAAGCTTGGTAAACCCCAGCTTCCTATTGTAAAGGCAAAAGGTGCTTTGTTGTTTGATGAAAAGGGAAAAGAATATATAGATGCAATTGCATCGTGGTATACCGTAATGTATGGCCACGCCAATGAACAGATTGTTTCTGCGATTACACAACAGATGCAAACCTTAGACTTTGTAATGTTCAGTGGATTAACGCATGAACCTGCAATTGAATTGTCTGAAAAATTAATGGAAATATTGCCTAGCAATCAGGCTAAGATTTTCTTTAACGACAATGGCTCTACGGCGGTTGAAGCAGCAATAAAAATGGCACTTCAATTTTTTCATAATAAAAGAGAGAAGAGAGATACATTAATTGCTTTTGAGGATGGATTTCATGGCGATACGTTTGGCGCAATGAGTGCATCGGGACTTTCATCATATAACGGTCCGTTTGAAGATTTTTTGTTAAAAGTAGAACGTATTCCCGTTCCAACAGAAGATAATTTAGATGAGATAAAACAGATGCTCTCCCAAATACTAAAGAACAATAAATGCGCTGCTTTCGTTTTTGAACCATTGGTACAAGGTGCGGCCGGCATGAAATTCCATTCGGCTAAAGGTTTAAATGAATTAATAGGAATTTGTCAAGAAGAAGATATTGTATGTATTGCCGATGAAATAATGACCGGGTTCGGTAAAACAGGTAAAAATTTTGCTTCTGATTATTTGGAAAACAAGCCAGATATCATGTGTTTGAGCAAGGCATTGACGGCCGGTATGTTCCCGTTAAGTATTACCAGCTGTTCTCAAGCGGTGTATAACGGATTTTTAAGTGATGAGGTGCATAAAGGTTTTTTCCACGCTCATACGTTCAGCGCTCACCCATTAGGTTGTGCTGCAGCATTGGCGAGTATTAAATTATTGAACTCTCCAGAAATTGAGAGGAAAAGGTCAGCTATTAATAGGGCTCACAATACATATGTACAAGAAATTAAATCACACCCAAAAGTTGCGGAAGTAAGGGTTAAGGGCGTAATTTTGGCCATTGACTTAAATATAGAAACAGAACGTTACGGTAATTTAAGAGATAAGCTATATAGCTTCTTTTTAGAAAGAGGTGTTTTATTAAGACCTTTAGGGAATACCGTTTATGTATTGCCGCCCTATGTAATTAAAAAAGGAGAGCTTCAGAAGGTTTATGAGGCCATAACGGAAGCATTGAACACCTTTTAGAATAGACATTGAAAGAAAAAATATCAATAACATCCATAGCCTCGCTTTCTCCTTTAGGAAGTACATTGGAAGAAACTTGGAAAGCATATCAAGATAACGACCATTACTTTACTTTAAAAGAAATAAATGGTTCTGAAACTTGGGTTGCACCTTTAGCGACATCTGCGCAAGTAATGGTAGTATCATTAAGAGGGTCTGATAGTAAATATAAAAAGTTAGATGATAGTGTGTTGTTCGCTATGGTAGCCTCTAGGATGGCTTTTGAACAATCTGGTTGGAGCAATACTTCTGATTTTGGAATCAATATGGGCTCATCAAGAGGGGCGACCAAGTTGTTTGAAGAATACCATGCAGAATATTTAGAAACTGGAGTTTCATCAACATTAAGTTCACCAACTACTACATTGGGTAATATTTCGTCATGGGTATCTCATGATCTAGGCGCAACCGGACCAGAAATATCTCATTCCATTACCTGTTCTACGGGTCTGCATTCGGTATTGAACGGAGTGGCATGGCTTAATAGCGGAATGTCAAATAAGTTTTTGGTAGGAGCCAGTGAAGCTCCGTTGACCAACTTCACCATTGCCCAAATGAAGGCATTGAAAATATATGCAAAAGCACCAACGTTAAACTCGAATTCGGAAGTCGATGACTTAGCTGTAACTGAGTATAGCCGAAGTTATCCGTGCCAAGCCTTGAATATGGAGAAAGAATACAATAGTATGATTTTAGGCGAAGCGGCATCAGTTGCGTGTTTGGAAACTGGGATTGTTGACAATGCTCTGGCTGTTATTGAAGGAGTGGGGTTTGCAACGGAAATTTTAAAACATAATACATCAATTTCCGCAAATGCCGTTTGCTTTCAAAAATCTATGAAAATGGCGTTGGATGAGATAAATCCTGCTGAGGTAGATGCCATTGTAATGCACGCACCAGGAACCATAAAAGGAGATTCATCAGAATATAATGCCATCAAAGAAGTTTTTGGTGATGATATGCCGCAATTGACTACGAATAAATGGAAAATTGGTCATACGTTTGCCACATCGGGTATGTTAAATTTAGAATTGGCAATACTCATGTTACAGAATAATGAAATGGTCTCAATACCTTATTTGAATCAGAAAACGCATGAAAAAGACCTGAAAAAAGTGCTTGTAAATGCGGTTGGGTTTGGTGGTAATGCAGTAAGTATTTTGGTTTCTAAGAAAGAATAGAAGGTGTAAATCATTAATTTAAAAACCAACAATTATTTTTTCAATTTAAATTCAGTTATTTTTGAACCCTGGTAACAACCTAAGATTATATGAGCGAAGCAAGACATAATTGGTCAAAAGAAGAAATTTTAGAAATTTACAACAAGCCTTTAATGGAGCTACTTTACGAAGCTGCAACGGTGCATAGAAAAAATCATGACCCTAATACGGTACAGGTTTCTACATTACTTTCCATTAAAACTGGTGGTTGTCCAGAAGATTGCGGGTATTGTCCTCAGGCGGCGCGTTATCATACAGATATTGAAGGAAATGATTTAATGGCCGTTTCTCAAGTAAAAGCTCAGGCGTTACGTGCAAAAGCATCTGGTAGTTCTAGGGTGTGCATGGGTGCCGCATGGAGAAATGTTAAGGATGGTCCTGAATTTGAACAAGTGTTAGAAATGGTAAGAACCATCAATAAGCTTGACATGGAGGTTTGCTGTACTTTGGGCATGATCACAGAAAATCAGGCAAAGCGTTTGGCAGAAGCTGGTTTGTACGCTTACAATCATAATTTAGATACATCAGAGGATTATTATAAAGATGTAATTTCCACTCGTGCTTTTGAAGACCGTTTAGATACTATAGAAAATGTACGTAAGAGTAATGTAACCGTTTGTAGCGGTGGTATTATAGGAATGGGAGAGGCATTGGAAGATAGAGCAGGCATGTTGGTGGCGTTGACATCATTAAATCCACAGCCAGAATCAGTTCCAATTAATGCATTGGTTGCCGTAGAAGGAACGCCAATGGAAGATATTGAGCCCGTATCTATTTGGGATATGATTCGAATGGTGGCTACAACCAGAATAGTTATGCCAGAGACTCAGGTTCGTTTATCCGCAGGTAGAACAGAGATGAGTAGAGAAGGGCAGGCAATGTGTTTCTTTGCCGGAGCAAACTCTATTTTTGCGGGAGATAAGTTGTTGACTACTCCTAACCCAGATGTAAACGAGGATATGGAAATGTTCAAAATGTTAGGCTTAAATCCACAAAAGCCGTTTACAAAAGTATCACAGCCAAAAACTGTTGAAGCAAAGGATTCTCAATTAAAACCAATGGGCGAAAAACCGAAATGGTCAAGACCGGGTCATTCAATTGAGCGTAATGAAAATGCCAAGCAAAAGGCTAAAATTGTTGAATAATACTACATTAATACATTTTTAAGAAAATATTTTCTTAACGTTAATTATCTTTGGCATCCCTAAAAAAACCAAGAGTAATTGAAGTTAGCAGACATTCCTAGGGTAAAGAATATTACTAAGGACGACTTTATAGAAAACTACTTTAAGCCTCAAAAGCCTGTTGTGTTAGAACAGGCTATTGCAGACTGGCCAGCCTTTACCAAATGGAATTTAGATTACATGAAAGAGGTTGCAGGGGATATTACTGTGCCCTTATATGATAATAGACCGGTTCAGCATAAAGACGGTTTTAACGAGCCACATGCTAAAATGAAAATGGCGGACTATGTTGATCTTTTAAAAAAAGAGCCAACCAAATACAGAATTTTTCTTTGGAATATTTTAAAGGAAGTACCTGCCTTACAGAAAGACTATGTCTTTCCGGATTTTGGGTTAAGGCTTTTAAAAGGGCTGCCAATGTTGTTTTTTGGCGGAAGAGATTCATACACCTTTATGCATTATGATATTGATTTAGCCAATATTTTTCATTTTCATTTTGATGGAGAGAAAGAAGTGGTGTTGTTTCCTCAATCTGAAACAAAGAAGCTTTATAAAGTACCACATTCTTTAATAACTCATGAAAGCATTGACTTCTCTAATCCTGATTATCAAAAGTGGCCTGCTCTAAGACATGCTAACGGTTTTAAAACAACATTAAAACATGGAGAAGTACTGTATATGCCAGAAGGGTTTTGGCATTATATGAAGTATATAACCCCGGGTTTTTCTATGAGTTTGCGTGCTTTGGCACGGAATCCCAAAAATTTAGGTAAGGCATTTTACAACATTTTGATTATGCGCCATTATGATGTATTAATGCGAAAACTCAAAGGTCAAGATTGGATAGATGCCAAGAATATCAGGGCGATTACTGACACTAATAAAAATGTTGAGGCATTAGATGAAAACTAAAGGTTCTTAGGGAATTAACTCTTGCAGTTTTTCATAGACCAAGTGACTTTCCCAGCCTCTGTATAGGAGGTAATCTGCTAATTTTTTTCTTCTTTTCTGGGTATTTGTTTCAGTAATTTGATCTAGTCTTTTTTTAGCGAGATGATCTAGGGTGGTTGAGTATGCTTCGGGTTCGATCTCTTTTAAAGCTGTAGTTATATTATATTTAGAAATATCTCTAAACTTGAGTTCACGTACAATTCTATTTTTGCCCCATTTTTTAATATTGAATTTTCCTCTCGCAAAACTTTTGGCAAAGCGCTCTTCATTTAAAAACCTGTCTTCAATAAGTTGGGCTATAATGGTATCTATAGCTATCGGTATCATACCCATATCCTTTAATTTAGAAACCACCTCTTTGTGACAACGATCTTGGTAGGCACAGTAGCTTTCTATTTTTTTAGTGGCTTCTTGAACGGTGTAACCTTTTGATTTTTGGTTCAATGAAATTTATTTAAAGTTTCCCAATATGTATCCAATAGCTATACCTATAATAACTGAAATGATTGCTACAGCTAATATACTTCCTATTAAAATGGCTAAAAATAAAATAATTTTCAAAATTGACTGTCCTATTGTTAGCTTATAAAGCTTTCCATAGACATAGGTATAATAGAGAATCAGTAATGGATAAATTATGAGATACAGACTTGGATGAATCCAAATAGAAATAAAGAATATAAAGGTAGTTGTTAAGAAACTAAATCCCTGAATGTAAGAGTTAGCTACAATATGTTCCGCATAATTGTATGGCTTTCTGTATATAAGAAAAGCCATCAAGGTGTATAGTGGTAACAGAAGTATTACTAATATATTAAAATACTTAAGCATGAATTTTGAACTTTCAGCAGATTTTGTCAGTTGCTCTGATCGAAACTCTTCATTTGTAAATGGACCTCCTATAACTTCGGCATACCAATCTAGTTGAGATTTATTAAAATTATTCATAACCGATATAAATTCTTCATCAAAAGAATTAAATACAAACAAGTTAATAGCCATGCCTATAGTTAGAAATGCAAAAGGGTTTAAGAATTTTTTACGTGTGCCGCTATAATATTCCCTAAGAAGCACTCCAGGTCTTAAAATCAAGTATTTAATGGTAACAAGGTACTTATTGTCCCACCCAATATAATTTTGAAAAGCGTCTTCTAGAATACGTTTAATCGTTATTCTTTCGGAGACTATTTTAGCACCACATTGGTTACAGTAAAATGATTGATGAACTAGAGCAGAAGAGCAGTTTTTGCAGGACATTTGTAATGGTTGGTTAGGAATTTAATTGTTAAAATACATAAAAACCCAAAAACAAAAAAAGCGACTCTGTTAGAGTCGCTTGTTTATTAATATTAGTATAATACAAATCTGATTTAAACTATCACCCCTTATAAAAAGTTGTATCCTAATACTACAGAAAGTACTTTGTAGCTTGATGATATTGCCGCGTAATTGCTTAATAATTCTCGTCTAGGATTATAATTTATCTTTATGCTAGAGTTGTTATGGGAAAAACCTATTCCAAAATTAAAGGAAGTTCGTGGTGAAATTTCAAAGTCACTACTTGTTTCAAAATCAATATTTGAATCTAAAGCGGTATCTATTTGGAACGCAGAATTTATAAATATTTTAGAATCATTACTTAGAAAAAAATAATGTCTTACCCCTAATGATGTTTCGATTGATTTGTAGTCTACGGATACTGTTTGGAATTCAAGCTGTTCTTCTCCCTTAAAACTTTGATACATTGGTTGTATAAACAAAGACCATTTGTTCTTATTAAAAGGCAATATAGCTTCTAGTTCAATTCCAAACCTTAGAGTAGTTTTATTTTCCAGACTGAAATTTGTACTTTCTTGAGGTGAAGAATAGTCCAATGATGCAGAGTTTAATCCAGCTCTTATACCTAAGTTGAAAACATTTTTGTTTTCAATTTTAGATGCTTTGCTGTCTACATATTTTGGGTTCTTGCACAGATTGTATAAATTAAAAAAAGTAACTAATTCAGTTTTTTTGTAATCTATAGACTTAACATCGTTTAGCGTTATATTACCGCATTGTAGGTTGTCCCATAATTGTTTTTTGTAGTTGGTGTTTTCTCCTACCTTATTATCTGCAGTCAGGTACTTTTTGTAAATTAATTGTTCTGTAGAAGTATTGGTGGTATTAAAAAAGAATCTTATCAGATTGCTATCTTCATAATAGAACAAGTTTGCGTCACCACTGACTATTTCTTCAAGAAATAATTTTTCAGAATTTAAGACCGCTTCTTTTGATTTACTCAGTCTTTTGAGTAGGGTTTTCGATCGATCAATTTTGACCTCTTGTCTTATATATTTCTTTCCATTATTTAATGAAAATTCGGCTATATTATTAATATATCCATTCTTAATTTCTGAATCGAAATTGGTCCTATATTCAAATGAAGTGGGATTGTTTTTCCAGCCTACATTTTTTATAAAACATTCAATTTTATTTCCTGAATTATCAACTATATAACCAGGTTCGAATGTTACTTGGGAATAAGAGGTGGTACTTAAAAGAGTGATTAATAATAAGGAGAGTGTAAATTTTAATCTAAAGAGCATAGTTGAATTTTATTACAATGATTGTAGTTATGAGAAACAAAAAAAGCGACTCCATAAGGAAATCGCTTTTTTAATTAATATATTGTTTTACCGTCTTTATTTTTAAAACGATATTCTAGATACGTATACGCATCGCGCGGTTGAATTTTAATCCATTTCTTATATTCCAAGAACCATTTTGTTCTCATTGATGGAAAACCTTTAGTAATATAGGCTGCTATAAAAGGGTGTATATTTAAAGTTATACTGCTATCCTTTTTAGGTCCTTTAAGAAGTTTTTCAAGGTCCGCTGTAATTTTATCTATTAAAACAATAGGTGCTTCCACCTGTTTCCCAGAATTATTTGGGTCCTCTTCAGTTGTTTTAATATTCATTTCAGGTCGTACCCTTTGTCGGGTAATCTGAATTAAACCAAATTTACTAGGAGGTAGTATTTTATGTTTGGCACGATCATCTTTCATTTCATCTCTAAGATGTTCAAAAAGCTTTTTTCTATGTTGTGGTTTTACCATATCAATAAAATCCACTACAATAATTCCGCCCATATCACGTAGGCGTAATTGCCTTGCGATTTCTGATGCAGACAAGAGATTTACTTCTAAGGCCGTATCTTCTTGATTTTTAGCTTTGTTTGATCTGTTGCCACTGTTTACGTCTATTACATGAAGTGCTTCGGTATGCTCTATAATTAAATAGGCGCCTTTGCTCATAGCGGCAGTGCGGCCAAAAGACGTTTTGATCTGTCTTTCGATTCCAAATTTTTCAAAAATAGGAACATTGGTGTTATAGTGCTTAACAATGCTTTCCTTTTCAGGAGCAATTTCGGCTACATATTCTTTTATTTCACTGAATAATGTAGCGTCATCAACATGTATTCCTGTGAAACTATCATTGAATACATCTCTTAAAATAGAAGATGCTCTATTAAGTTCAACAAATACTTTTGATGGTGTTTGGGCACGATGTAATTTTTTACACATTGCTGACCATTTGTTCAGCAAGTTTTCTAGATCTTTGTCCAGCTCTGCGACTTTTTGTCCTTCTGCGACCGTTCTTATGATAACACCAAACCCCTTGGGTTTAATGCTTCTAACAAGTCTTTTTAACCTATCTTTCTCTTCTTTGCTACCTATCTTTTGAGATACAGATACACGATCAGAGAAAGGAACCATTACCAAATAACGTCCGGCAATTGAAAGCTCGGAACTAATTCTTGGTCCTTTAGTGGATATAGGCTCTTTTACAATTTGAACCAATAAAGATTGGTTTGCTTTTATGACATCGGTGATAACACCATTTTTGTCAATATCGGTCTCGAACGGAAAATTACCTAAGGAGTAATCTTTTAATTTTCCTGTGCTCACTTGTTTAATGAACTTAAGCATTGAAGATAATTGAGGACCAAGGTCGTGGTAATGCAAAAATGCATCTTTCTCATAACCAACGTTTACGAACGCTGCGTTAAGACCGGTCACGGGCTTTCTTATTTTGGCAAGAAAAATATCTCCAACAGAGAAATCATTACTGTTTTCCTCTTTGTGCAGTTCAGTGAGTTTTCCGTCCTTTAACAAGGCAAAGTCAACAGATTGCGAACTAGATCTTACGATTAATTCTCTATTCACCTGAATATATTTTTAGTTGTTCCAACTATTGTATAGGGAACAAACTGATTAAACAATACCATAGACAAATACTAGTGTATTTGCCGAAATCCAAATATTGGATTTCTATGTCAATGAACGTTTTTTAAAAAGAAAAAGTAGTTTTTAAAACTACTTTTTCTTGTGTCGGTTAGCTCTTCTACGCTTCTTGCGCTTGTGTGTAGCTACCTTATGTCTCTTTCTTTTCTTACCGCTTGGCATAAAGTTCTTTTTTTAAGATTAATTATTTTACGTGTACGTTGCTCTTAACTCCTTCAACGAAAACCTTTGCAGGCTTAAATGCAGGAATGTTGTGAGCGGGTATTTTAATAGTTGTGTTCTTGGAAATATTTCTACCGGTTTTTTCAGCTCTTGTCTTAATGATAAAACTACCAAAACCTCTTAGGTAAACATTGTCACCACTTTCTAATGATGTTTTTACCTCTTCCATAAAGGATTCAACAGTTGCCTGTACATCTCCTTTTTCAATTCCCAGTTTATCTGAGATCTTCGATACAATTTCCGCTTTCGTCATCTTTCAATATTAGATTTTCTGTATGTTTTTTCGGGTTGCAAATATATAAATTAAATTCAATCTTTCTTTCTAATGGGTTAATTTTAAGTGTATAAACTGCTACTTTTATAACTTAGTATTGAAGAGCATGTCATTTTCGGGTAAAATTTTAGATTGGTATCATAAAAATAAACGTGTTTTACCATGGCGTAAAACCACTGATCCGTACAAAATATGGCTTTCTGAAATCATTCTTCAGCAAACACGTGTAGCCCAGGGAACCCCGTATTACTTAAGGTTTGTGGAAAGTTTCCCTACCGTTGGTGATCTTGCCAACGCAAAAGAAGAGCAGGTTCTTAAACTCTGGCAAGGACTTGGGTATTACTCCAGGGCCAGAAACCTACATGCTGCCGCAAAAATGGTTATGGTCGAATATAAAGGTAAGTTTCCAGATAATTATAAGAAACTTTTAACACTGAAAGGGGTAGGTGATTACACTGCCAGTGCTATTTCCTCTATTTGTTTTAATGAACCACATGCAGTTGTAGATGGTAATGTGTACAGAGTATTGTCTCGGTATTATGGTATAGATATCCCTATAAATAGTACGGAGGGTATTAAATATTTTAAGTCTTTGGCCCAAAAGGTCATGAACCCTGAAAATATAAGGGACTACAACCAAGCTATAATGGAGTTTGGTGCAATGCAATGCTCGCCCAAAAAACCTTTGTGTTTACTTTGCCCATTGAGTGATAGTTGCGTTGCTTTGGAAAAAGGCCTGGTTGATCAATTGCCAGTAAAACTTAAAAAGACAAAAGTTAGTAATAGGTACTTCAATTATCTTATACCTATATATAAGGATGCAAAAAATAATAAGTTTACCATATTGCAACAGAGAAAGGGTAAAGGTATTTGGCAAAATCTATGGGAGTTTCCATTAATAGAGTCAAAAGCATCTTTGGAGCTCAATGATGTTATTGCAGGTAGTAATGCTGTTTTTGATGGGGCGGTCGTAAAAGATATACATATATATAATGATATGGATATAGTGCATAAATTGTCCCATCAACATTTACATACCAAATTTTGGATAGTTGATATTGAGGCAGATTTAACCAATAAGATTCCTGTTGAAAAAGTAACTGAATTTCCTGTGCCGGTTTTGATCGCAGATTTTATAAAAGCATTTAAATTTTAGTACTTTTGATTTTTATATCTTTAAGTTATGAGCGGTACATTAAATAAGGTAATGTTAATAGGGCATTTAGGCGACGAAGTTAAAATGCATTATTTTGAAGGAGGCGGTAGTATTGGTAGGTTTCCAATTGCTACGAATGAGACGTATACCAATAAATCTACCGGGGAAAGGGTTACCAATACAGATTGGCACAATATAGTGGTGAGAAACAAAGCTGCTGAAATCTGTGAAAAATATCTAAGTAAAGGTGATAAGGTATATGTTGAAGGAAGGTTGAAAAACCGTCAATGGCAAGGTGAAGATGGTAATACCAGATATTCAACAGAGGTACACGTGCAAGATTTTACGTTTTTGACTACCAAAAAAGAAGGTATGCAAAATAACGGCGGAGCTGCACCTAGTCAGCAAAAACCCGTAAGTACTGAAAATAGAACGCCATCTAAATCTTCTGCACCTGTAAGTCAAGAGGATGATGATGATTTGCCATTCTAACAATATTAAATAGCAGCTATTGGATCCAGACCCCATACCGTTTTTAATGACAACATTGGTTGTAAACGGTGTTTTTGCAATGAATATAATTGTACTATGTGTACTTCTTCTTTGCTCTGCATTAATTTCAGGAGCAGAGGTGGCCATGTTTGGTTTATCCACAACCGAAATTAAAGAATTGCAAGATGAGAAAACGGCAAAAAGTGCTATTCTCATTAAACTATTGGAGCGCCCTAAAAAACTATTGGCGACCATTTTAATAGCTAACAATGCTATTAATATTGGTGTTGTTTTGTTGTTCAGTGTAATTGGTGACACGTTATTTGAAAATGTTAATCAGATATTGTTCGGGGTGGTGTCCGTTCGTTTTTTACTAGAAGTTGTGGTAGCAACATTTTTAATATTGATGTTCGGTGAAATACTGCCAAAGGTGTATGCCAATAGAAATAGAATGAGTTTTTCACACTTAATGGCTTTCCCTTTAAGGATATTGGACTTTATATTTTCACCCTTAAGTTTGCCAATGCGCTCCGGTACCTTGTTCTTATATAATAAGCTAGGTAAACAGAAATCTAATTTAAGTATCGATCATTTATCCCAAGCCCTGGATTTAACTTCACAAGGAGATACTACAAAAGAAGAAAAGAAGATTTTAGAAGGTATTGTAACTTTTGGTAATACGGACACCAAGCAAGTAATGCGTCCCCGTATCGATATTTTCGCTTTAAATGAGCAAATGAAATTTCCTGAAGTTTTGGGAGAAATTAAAAAGCATGGTTATTCTAGAATTCCTGTTTTTGGCGAGAATATAGATACTGTGAAAGGGGTTCTTTACGTAAAAGATTTACTTCCGTACTTAGACAGAAAGACCTTTAATTGGATGACCCTTATAAGAGAGCCATACTTTGTGCCCGAGAATAAGAAATTAGATGATCTCTTATCCGAATTTCAAGAAAAGAAAAATCACTTGGCAATTGTTGTTGACGAGTATGGGGGCACATCAGGTTTAGTGTCCTTAGAAGATATTATTGAGGAAATAGTTGGTGATATTAGTGATGAATTTGATGATGAAGACCTTATTTATTCCAAATTGGACGATTTCAACTATGTTTTTGAAGGAAAAACACCTTTAAAAGATTTTTACAGGGTTATCAAATTAGAGGATACGGATAACTTTGAGGAAAACAAAGGAGAGTCAGAAACCTTGGCCGGATTTGTTTTGGAAAAAGCTGGCAGTTTTCCTAGACGTGGAGAAAAGATATTGTTTGGGTCATACACTTTTGTAGTAGAGGCCATGGATAAAAAACGATTGAAACAAATAAAAGTAACCTTACCACATGAAGAGTAAGTCATTAGTAGGATTTTTTATAGTATTTCTTTTAATGCTCAGTTGTAAAGATGAGCCGGTAATTCCAAAGCCGAAAGCTAAAATGAGATTAGAGTATCCACAAGGTAAATTGGCGGACTTAGAAACCGAGAACTTCAGTTTTAAGTACAATCAGTTGGCAGAAGCAGAACCTAATGGCGATCAGGCATATACCATTTCGTACCCTGAAATGAAAGGAGCCATTTTTTTAAGTTATAAGAAAGTTGATGGTAATTTATCTCAGTTGATTCACGATTCTAAAAGATTAAGTTATGAACATGCTGCGAAAGCAGACAATATTGTAGAGCAGCCATATGTAAACCCAAATGAGAAAGTGTATGGTGCCTTGTTTGAGGTTCAGGGCAATGCGGCTTCTCAATCCCAGTTTTTTGTAACGGATAGTACTGAACATTTTTTAACGGGCTCTGTATATTTTTATTCACGGCCTAATTATGACTCCATTCTTCCTGCCGCTTCATATCTTCAAAATGATATAAGAAGTATCATTGAGACCTTAAGGTGGAAAAATAAGTAACTGATATGACCAGCCAAGACCTTTTAGATTGCCATAAAAGAATTACTCCGTTTGTTCACAATACATCCGTATTAACATCTAGATTAATTGATAAGGAAGTTAATGCCCAAGTGTTTTTTAAATGTGAAAATTTTCAAAGAGCTGGGGCTTATAAAATGCGAGGCGCTACTAATGCTATTCTACAGTTATCCGAAGAACAAAAGAAAAGCGGAGTGGTAACCCATTCATCAGGTAATTTTGCCCAGGCTTTATCTCTTGCAGCCCAGAGTGTTGGTGTTACTGCCCATATTGTAATGCCCAATACGGCTCCAGAAGTAAAAAAGGTTGGGGTTAGGGAGTATGGTGGTAAAATCTATGAATGTGAACCCACAGTAGAAGCAAGGCAGTCTTTGGCAGATGAAATAGGATCAAAAATGGGAGCAACTTTCGTGCATCCGTCCAACGATAATAATGTTATTTTAGGTCAAGGTACCGCTGCATTGGAGTTATTAGAAAAACAACCCGATTTAGATTATATATTTTGCCCGGTAGGTGGCGGTGGTCTTATTGCGGGTTCTGCTTTGGCGGTAAAACATTTTGGTAATAACTGTAAAGTCTTTGGAGCGGAACCATTTGAGGCTGATGATGCCTACCGTTCATTACAAAGTGGCAAAATTGAGAGTAACGAAACTACCAATACCATTGCGGACGGATTAAAAACGATGTTGGGAGATAAGAATTTCCCGATAATAAAAGAGCTCGTTAGCGGTATTGTAAGAATTACTGAAGATGAAATTGTAACCGCTATGAAATTGGTCTGGGAACGTATGAAAATTATCATAGAACCTTCTAGTGCCGTTACGGTAGCTGCGGTTGTAAAACAATCAATGCTACAACCGGAAATTTTTCAGAACAAGAAAATAGGTATTATCATATCTGGAGGAAATGTAGATCTTTCCAAATTACCCTTTTAAGCACTAAGTTTATTTTTTACTTAGAATTTTTTCAGCATTTGCAATACTGGAATTGATATTCTCTTTTACTTGCTTTACTTTTTCTTCCTCTTCTAAAAGCCATTTTTTCTTTTCATCGCTTAGATCTTTTCCGTTCAAAATTTCATCGGCATCAAAGCGGTCTCCAAAACCTTGCATCCAATCCATCATAGATCTATTGGCTTCTTGTAAATCTTTCATTGCCTTGAATTCAACTGATTCCACACCTAAGGAATCTGCCATTGGCTTAAGTTGACCAACAAGTTTTCCTAAAGTTCCCATTTTGGGCATGACCTCGTCATGAATGGCCATTACTTCGGACATTTTTGAAGTTTCTGTTTCCGTCTTTTTGGATTCCTTGCAGGAGGTAAAAGATATAAAGATGGCTATGGTAGCTATGTAAAGAATATTTTTCATTTTAGTTTTCTTGTGGGGTAACAGAAGTTATAGTGTATTCATAGTTTTTAACTTTTGTACCGGTAATAATTGATTTTACTTCTTCAATTGATATTAAAGAAGGGTCAAAAACGATATTTCCATTTTTATTGTTAAAACTGATATCAGCGGAAATTACGCCATCTTTCTCTTTAAGGTTGGATGCTATTTTATCTGCACAACCTTCTTGGCAAGCCATACCGTCTATACCAATTTCTACAGACTTAGTTATTCTGTTTTCTAATTTAATAATGCTCGTAGGGTTTTCTTGTGCCAATGAAACTGTTGTGGTCAAGGTGAAAACACTTATGAATAGAGCCAATATTTTTATTCTCATGATGCTAAGATTTAATGAATACTACTGTGAAGTAAATTCAGTTATAGCGTAAAGATACCAATTATGTAAAATCCATTTAAAAATCATTTGTAAAAATAAGTAGCTAACCAGATGATTTTTTTGGAAAAAACCTCACTTTTGTTCTAAATCTAAACAATTGAAGAATATAGATCAAAAATGGATTTACCTAATAATTCTGTCATTTATTTGGGGTTCATCCTTTATTCTTATTAAAAGATCATTAGTAGGTTATACGCCATTACAGGTAGGTGGGTTGCGCATTGTTTTTGCATCATTGCTTTTGTTTGTGCTGGGATATAGATCATTGAAAACCTTATCTAAAACAGATTGGAAATGGGTTGTTATAGCAGGGCTCTGTAGTTCGTTTTTTCCACCTTTTTTCTTTGCACTTGCACAAACGGAAATCAGTAGCGGCATCACCTCAATTTTAAACTCGGTAGCACCTTTGTTTACAACAATGGTAGGTATTGCTCTTTTTGGTTTAGCGTTAAAAGGAAGACAGGTGATTGGTGTTCTCATTGGTCTTTTTGGTACTGTGGTACTAATAGCTGCCGGTATGGAGAATAATACGGATCAAAATTATTGGTATGCCTTCTTTATTATATTTTCTGCATTAGGGTATGCATTCAATATTAATATTATTAAGAAATATTTGTCTCATTTGAGTCCGTTGGCGGTTACCACGGCAAGTTTTGGTGTTGCGTTTTTTCCTGCTTTGATCATTCTTATATATTCTGGAGTATTTAGACAGTTTGCCGGTAACGGTGCTATGTATGAAGCGGTGTGGTATGTTATGGCGCTGGCATTTTTAGGTACCGCTTTGGCAAATATTCTGTTCAATAAATTAATAAAGTTATCTAGTCCGGTATTTGCGGCATCGGTAACCTACTTAATTCCCTTAGTGGCTGTTTTATGGGGTTTTTTGGATGGAGAGAATATTAGTATACTTCAATTGTTGGGAGGTATTATTATCTTATTTGGGGTATGGCTAGTGAATAGAAAAAAGTTAGTTTGGCAAAAATAACTACGTGAACTGTAACAATATCTTCATATCGTTGTCTTTGAATTGAACTAATCAAAAAACTGAAGATCATGAAAAAAATAGTATTTGTCATATTGGCGGTCACTTTTGCGATCGGTAATATTCATTCTCAAGAAAAAACGTTCAACGTAAAGTCATTTGATAAACTAATTGTAAGTCCGCATATTGAATTGAATCTTGTAGAGGGTGAAGAGGAAAATGTGGTTATTGACAATGCAAAAGTTCCTTTAGAAAAGATAAATGTTGAAGTTGAAGGAAGAACCTTAAGACTGTATTTGGAAGGGGCTAAAGTGGTTACAAAATCTGAACGTATTTCAAATGATAACTGGCGCGGTAGTAAACCTTTGTACAATGGTACCATGGCTACTATTACCGTCACATATAGAAAATTGGAAAATCTTTCTGTAAGGGGAGAAGAGATCGTAAGGTGTAAGAATCTTTTTAATGCAGATGATTTTAAAATGTCCTTGTATGGTGAGGCAAAAGTTTATTTTGATGAGGTTTCTATAGATGAATTGACCGTGGCAATTTATGGTAGTAGTTATTTGGAAATTGGCGGAGGTAATGTAGCTCGTCAGGTTTTTAGGGCTTATGGTGAAAGTGAAGTAAATACTGAAAGTATGATTGCCGATGAAACTAAAATTACTGCTTACGGAGAAAGCAATTTTAGAGTGAACGTAGTAGATAGGTTGAAGGTAACTTGCTATGGAGAAACAAATGTAAATTATACCGGTAACCCAGATGTGGACAAGGGCTTAATATTTGGTGAAGCCAGAATTAGAAAGATAGGTTAGAAGAAAGTAATTGTTTAAAACAAAAAACCCGCTTTTTAGCGGGTTTTTTTAGTGATGGTATGCTATGTTATTCAAAATCGGATGGAGAAACGCCATCGTTGATCTTGATTTCAGAAACTATGAATTCAAATGACTGAGGACCCACGGTCTGTATAATTTTGAAAGGGAACATAATGCCAGACACCTCTTTGTAATCCTCAAAATTAGTGATGCTTGAGATTTGTTGTCCTTGCATTTCATTTGTGGTGATCTCTTGAAGTTTCAATCCAGTTTCCACATCATAGAAAGCAGATTTCTTTTCGTTGATCGTAACTTTATAGGCATTTTTGTCACCTACCATTTCCATTCCTTCTAAAGAAAGTGATTTAGCCTTTAGGTACTGAAGTTCGGATATCGGGGTAGATTCTCCTTTGAAAGTAACAATTTCTTCTTCGCCAAGATCTTTACGTTGACCTTGTACAACCATATAACCGCTATCACCATTAAGAACTTGCTTGCTAACTGAATTTCCCATCATTTGTACATCTTGCATCAATTGGTAATTAGATGTTTTTTTGATGTTTAGGTTAAGCTTCATGCCCTGCATTTCAGCTTCGGCCATCATGGCGAATGTTTTTACGCTTTCAAGTTTGTCTTTTCCGCCAACAGCTGCTACATACTTTTCAATGATCGATTGTGCAGATACACCTTCCGGTACGGTAACTTCATAGTTGGGTGTTTCAACGCGATCTGCAGTTTTTGAATATGCAAGTACAGGCAATTTTTTTCCTTTAAATTGTACGTTCTGAAGGTTGCTTAGAATCTCACTTCCTTTGCCAACAACAATTACACGGGCGTTATCAACATTGAAGTATTTTTTTGCGGCAGCCTCAACTTCTTCTTTGCTGATCTTTTCCAATTTTTCTAAAAAAGTCTTGTAGAAATCTTTTGGTAGATTTTCCTTTTCAACGTTCAGAGCATATCTGGCAATAGTCTCTGGGTCTTCAAGAGCCATAATAAAACTACCGGCATATAACGCTTTGGTGTTTTTTAATTCCTCATCTGTAACAGGTTTAGAGGTTATAAGCTCAAGCTCTTTTAACATTTCAACTACGGAACTATCGGTTACCATATTTCTAACTTCTGCAGATGCCCTAAATCTAGACGGGCCATATTTGTCGTTCCCAATAGAAGAATAGGCACCGTAAGTGTAACCCTTGTCTTCTCTTAAATTAGAATACAACCTGCTATCAGATCCTCCGCCCAATATTTCGTTGGCTAAAAGTGCGGCGATATAGTCATCGTCCTTCATTTTAAGATTTACGATATTTTGTACCGTAATTTCAGATTGAACCGCATTGGGCATATCAATAAAATTGATCTGGGTATTTGGTACGTTCTTTGGTTGAGAGTAAGAGAAGCTTGGTGGTACCGCTTTGGTCCAAGAGGTAAAGTATGTTTCGGTCAATGTTTTTACTTCATCAAAATTTACGTCACCTATTACAATTAAATAAGCATTGGCGGGAACAAAGTATTCTCGATAAAAATCTTCAACATCGGCTAGGGTAACATTGTTTACGGTTGACTCTGTCGTGAATTCCCCATAAGGATGATTTTTACCATAAGCTAAGGCTCTTTGCGCTCTGCTAGATATAGATGAAACCACTTTCTCTTCAGATTTAAGTCCGGTAATAAGTTTGTCTTTTTCTTTATCAAATTCCTCCTGCGTAAATTTTGGATTAATAGCGGCATCCGCCATAAGTTCCATCATTCTTGCAAAGTATTTTGAAAGCGACTGAGCATATGCCCCTTGTGAGCTAAAATAAAGTCTAGCACCTAAAAAGTCGATTTCTTCGTTAAAGGCTTCTTTTGTTATGGTTTTTGTGCCTTGTCCCAAAAGACTGCCGGTTAAACTGGACATACCGGCCTTGTTACCTTCTAAAATTGGAGGATTATCAATGGATAATTGAATAGATACCCTTGGAAGTTTATGATTTTCTACCACTAGTACTTTTAAACCGTTATTCAGTTTAAAGGATTGTGGTGTGCCTAAATTTACTTCAGGAGCAGGTCCTGGTGTTGGCATTACTGTACGGTCTACTTGTGCCTGTATGGCAATAAAGGAGAACAATGCTAAGAGTAATATATATGTATTTTTCATGGTCGTGTTTAGTTTGCGGTATTTTGTTCAGGTAAATATTCTAGTACCAATCTTTGGTTGGGTTTCAAATACTTTTGGGCCACTTCTTGGATCTCTTCTCTGGTTATGGATCTGTAAACTTCTATTTCTTTGTTGATCAAAGAAGTATCCCCATAGAGCATATAGTATTCAGCAAGTGAGTTTGCAATGCCCTCAACGCTAGAATTACTGTTTACAAACTGGTTCTCAAACTTATTCTGTAGTTTTTGATAATCGTTTTCGGAAATTAAATCAGTTCTCAATTTCTCTACTTCCTCTTCAATAGAGTTGTTAAGAGTGTTTAAACCTGTTTCACCTACGGGTAGCGCAAAAATGATGTACATACCATAATCTTCTAAAGTAACGGGTATGGCACCAATTTGTAAAGCCTGCTTTTCATCGTCTACCATCTTTTTATATAGTTTGGATGATGGTCCGTCGCTGAGGTAGGTGGAAATCATTTCTAAAACTTGGCTGTCTCTATTTCTGAGTCCCGGAGTTCTATACGCGATCATAGAAGCCGGAATCTGAATGTTGGAGTCATAAGCTTTTGCATTGATTTCGGTAGTTATAGGGTCTTCTTTAGGGAAATTTCTGGTGATTTCTGCACCTTTTGGAATATCCTTGAAATAATCGGAAATCAATTTTTTGGCATTGTCTTTCTCAAAATCCCCGGCAATGACCAATACGGCATTGTTTGGAGAGTAAAACTTTTTCTTAAAAGCAATAAATTCGTCTAAAGTAGCGGCATCTAAATCTGCCATTTTGCCAATTACGGTTTCTTTATATGGATGATTTTGAAAAAGGTTTTTCTTGATATTTTCTATAAATTTACCATAGGGAGAATTATCGACACGAAGCCTTTTTTCTTCTTTAACAACTTCATTTTGAGTATCTACCCCTTTTTGATTGATAACTGGGTGCAGCATTCTCTCAGATTCTAGCCAAAGACCTAATTCTAAATTGTTAGAGGGGAATACTTCGTAGTAGTAGGTTCTGTCCTCATCAGTGGTAGCGTTTCCTGAGCCACCGTTAGAAGAAACAATTTTGTCCCATTCCCCTTTTTTAATATTCTCGGTTCCCTCAAAGAGTAGGTGTTCAAAAAAATGGGCAAAGCCCGTACGTTGTTGATCTTCATCTTTAGATCCTACATGGTATAGCACCGAAATGGAAATTAGCGGTGCGGTGTTGTCTTGGTGTAAGATTACATGTAGGTCATTGTCTAGGTCATACTCTTCAAAAGCGACCTCTTGTGAGATTCCGGCAAAAATGGAAAGGCACATTGCCGAAACCAGTAGTGATTTCATTTTCATTGAAACTGTATTAGGTTAGTGTTTAAATACTTTGTTCCATTGGTATATTTAAATACCATTTTGTTACAATAATTTTTGTTTTGTAGGAACAATCTTCAAATTTAGTATTCTTTAACATATTATTTGAAATTATTTATTGTTTATTCATTATCTTAAAAGAGTAAACAAAAATAAAATTAAGATGAACAATTTCGCCCTTCCTATAAGATTTGGTATCGCCGCCAGTGGTAGTTTAATCGCTTATTTTTTGGTGTTGTCTTTGTTTGGTCTTCATGTAAACGTTTTTTATAGCCTGTTCAATGCAGTTATTACAGGGTTTGCCATTTATGAGGCCATAAAATATTATAAACTAAAAAAGGGAGATACGTTTAATTACTCGGGCGGTTTCATGGCCGGCTTGATCACCGGTGGTGTAGCAACCTTGCTATTTACACTTTTCTTTGCCATATATTCCACAGAGCTACAACCCGGTTTTTTAGAACAATTATCAACAAGGTGGGCAAATACCTATAAAAGTTTTGAGGCTATTGTTTTTTTAGTAGTAGCCACTATGGGCTTTACAACAAGCCTGGTTTTAACACTTGCTTTTATGCAACTGTTCAAGACTTCGAATACTACAAAAATAAAGAGCGTATAAAATTCTACAAAAACGCTTGTAAATTCACGATTTAGAACTATATTTGCACCCGCCTATGGAAAAAATCCATCAGGTTTAATAATACATTTAACAATATGTACGCAATTGTAGAGATGGCAGGGCAGCAGTTTAAAGTTGCAAAAGACCAGAAAGTGTACGTTCACCGTTTGCAAGTAGAAGAAGGTAAGAAAGTTACTTTTGACAACGTTCTTCTTTTAGATGATGGTTCGAGCGTAACTATCGGCGCCCCGGCTATAGACGGAGCCGCAGTAGAGGCTAAAGTCGTGAAGCACCTAAGAGGTGACAAAGTAATCGTTTTTCATAAGAAAAGACGTAAAGGTTACAAAAAGAAAAATGGACATCGTCAATCTCTTACCGAGATAGTGATCGAGTCTATTATTTCTAAAGGAGCTAAGAAAGCAGAAACTAAGAAAGCAGCACCAAAAGCTAAGAAGGCAGATGGTAAAGCGGCACCAGTTGATGTTTCTGTAGCATCTAAACCAAAAGCAAAGAAAGCTTCTGGTAAAGGTGATGATTTAAAAAAGATTGAAGGTATTGGTCCAAAAATAGCCGAAACCTTAAATAATGCAGGTATTTCTACTTTTGCTGATTTAGCAAAAACAGACGCAGCTAAAATTTCTGAAATTATTGCTGACGTTCGTGGAAATCACGTAACCGATACTTGGCCAAAGCAAGCTGAATTAGCTGCTGACGGTAAATGGGACGAGTTACAGAAATGGCAAGACGAATTAGACGGTGGTGTAGCTAAATAAGCTAGGTCATCAAAGTATAATAATATTTAAAACCTCAGACAATGGCACATAAGAAAGGTGTAGGTAGTTCTAAAAACGGTAGAGAATCAGAATCGAAACGATTAGGAGTTAAGATTTTTGGTGGTCAAGCTGCTATCGCTGGTAACATTATCGTTAGACAGCGTGGAACAAGACATAATCCTGGTGAAAATGTTTATGCAGGAAAAGATCACACATTACACGCACGTGTAGATGGCCTAGTGAAGTTTGAAAAGAAAGCAGGTGGAAAATCATATGTTTCCATTGAGCCTTTTGAAGCTTAAGCTTAAGACAAGTTATTTAAAAAACCCTCTTCAATACTGAAGAGGGTTTTTTTATGGAATAATTTTAAATTGAGTCAGCAAACTCTATATTCTTGGAGAGTTGTGGATGTAGAAGTAGGGTATTAATCAATTGGATGTTAGTATTCGGCTCGTTGTTCCGGATTACCTTTATAGAAGCTCCGTAGGTACCACCATATTCCTCGTAATTGTCAATATAAAAATTGTGCTTTTTAATATATAAATCCTTTAATTCTATTTGTTTATTGTCGATTAGTTTAATCAAATTTTTTGAAAGATGGTTGATAATAGTTTTTTGTTTTTTATTTAGACAATACACTGAAGGTATTAGTGCTCGTTGTTTGAATTCTAGCTTTATAAGAATTTTTCCTTTCGGTACGTAATCTCTGGTATGTCTTTTGTGAGCTTTTAAATGCTCCAATAACCTTTTTTTTAAATCGTTTTGATAAGTATTCCGTAAAATTTCTAGTTCTAACTTAATATTATTAGGAATGTCCTTTTCAATAGTTTCTCGCCAATTACATAAAACAGGCAAGTGGTGTTTGATTAGGTAATCTAAATAACTCTTAATTTCTTTTATTTTTTGAATTTTCCCTTTATTCTCATCATCGAAATAAGAGATTCTAAGCTTTTCATTATGCTCTTTCCATTCTAAATATTTCTTAAATTGTTGTTCGTTTAATATAGATTTTTTAAAAGATTTTTCTAATTCCCATTCTTCAAATTCGCTCAAAATTTCTCCTTTAAAATCTTTACTAGTTTTGTTTTCTCTGTAATTATAAATTAGTTCGGCTTGCTCGTTAGTTAAATTAAGAGATTCATTCATATTAACTATCAATTCTATTTGACCTTTTTTAATCCAATCTTCATTTAATTGATCTACCCTGTAAAACTCTTTTAATTGTTCTTGGTTTAGGAAAGTTTTTAATTTTTCATGGGCTATTTTTACATATAAATTACGCCTATGGTTTATTTTATAATCTTCTACTTTGTAACCAGATTTATCACTTGTTTCCCATTGAATTTTTTGCAGTATTTCTTGAAGTTCTACTAATTCATTGTCACTCAATTTTAAAGAAGCGTATTCCTTTTGTTTGATTTCAAATCTTCTTTTTTCAAAATCTTGTTTTTCGTAATTACTTTTTACCTCTTGTTTTATTTCTCTAAATTGACTTCTTTGTTTAACGTTTAATTTTCTGTAAATGGTCTTATAATAACGACAGCGTTCTGTGTTTTCATCATAATCAGGATTAATACTCCATGTATAATCTTTAAGCCACTTATAGGTGAGTTCATCAATTTCAAGAATCTGCCTTTTGGATAAATTTAAATGCTCGCCATACTGATCTGTAAATGTTATTGTATTCTTAATTTTGGGATGGGCCATAGCGTAAGAATGTAATGAACAAGGTAATTCACTTTATATATAAATAATTTAGAGTAGTTACAATAACTTCTCCCCAATCTCAAACCACGTATTCACACGTTCAAACCCTTCTGTATTTACGTTGTGTGGAGATGTAAATTGTATACTTCTACCCTCAAAAATTTCTAGGTTAAAACTTCTGTCGTCAATAAGAACATCTCCTTTAAGAATGTGCTTATGACCACATAAAATGCGATTTTGCCAAGGAATAAAAGGAAAGTGTTCATCTAACCATTCACTTTTCTCTTCTAATGAATTAGGAAATTGCATAGCTGCAGATGCTATATATACCTCATGCTTATCGGCTAATCTTGCAAGTATTTCTTGACTGCCTGCAATCGGCTTTAAACTTCTAAAAAAGCCTCTTCTAGTGGCGTGCTTTCTAACACTGTCCTGGTGTGCTTCTGGCACCAATTGCCAAACCTCTGAGCCTTTACATATTTCTGAAGTGAGCTCACCTTTAAACTCTGTATTGTAAATTTCTATATGGGCACCGTAGGTATCGGCTATGACCTCGTCCATATCAACAAATATTATCATAGTGCTATATTTTAAACGAAGTACGTGAAAATGTAGGTAAGAGAAAAGAGATAACCCAATTGTATGTGCTTATGACTTTAATCTTAAGGAAAATATAAGATTGATTTAAAACTTAATGAATAACTTTAAGAAGACGTCAAAACTATTTTATTCTATGGAAAGTAAAAAATTACCTAATTCAGCATTCATTTATGTATTATCAGTTCTAAGCTGTATTATATGTTGCCTTGGCGGGTTTGGTATTATACCTGCAGTTATTGCCTATTATTTAGCTTCAAAATCTGAAGGAATTTATAAAATGAATCCTGATGATTATGACAATTATGGTATTATAAAAAGGGGTAAAATAATTGCGATTATAGGGATAATTTTAAATATTATAGTAATTGGTATTACCATTTGGACGTTGAGCACAATTGGATGGGATGCATGGTCCGAGGAGTTCGTAAGAAAATGGAATGAGGGTATGCAAAGTGGTCAAGGTTATTAATATTGTTACGATAGTAGTATGTTATGAAATGCCCGTTTTTCAATATTAATGGATACCGTTAATAATTGATTTTTATCAGATTACAATTTTTGGGGTTAGTGATTATTTTGTACAACTAATTCTAAACAATTAAAATCATGAAAAAATCAGTTATCTGTATTGCTATGGCCGGCACATTATTATTTTCTAGTTGCTTGGGTTCTTTTAGCGCTTTCAATAATTTAAAGGACTGGAACCAAGGAGTCTCTGATAGTAAGTTTGTAAATAACCTGGTATTTTGGGGGTTGAACATAATTCCTGTTTACGGACTATTCTTTTTGGGCGATGCCATTATTTTCAATGTTATCGAATTTTGGAGCGGATCTAACCCAATTGCTATGGAAGAAGGAGAGTCTGAAACTCAAATGGTAGAAAGAGACGGTAATACCTTTGAAATGACCGCTACTAAAAATAGGATGCAGGTAACTGTTGTCGATGGGCCTAAAAAAGGTAAGAAAATTGATTTGGTATATAAGCCAAGTGAAAAATCATGGAATGCGGTAAGACCTAATGGTGAGATCATAAAACTATCATCTTTTGAAGAAGGTTTTTATATTGTTTACATGCCAAACGGTAAAGAGGTGAAAATTGATCCGTTAAGTTCTAAAGAACAAGGTTTGGCTCAATTAAAGGAGCAAACAGATTGTTATTATTTGGAAGGTATGTTGGCAGAAAACAACTAACTAGAAAAGCTTAAAACAAAAAAAGGTCTCGATAACATCGAGACCTTTTTAATTTACAGGATTATAATTTAGTATCTATAGTAATCAGGTTTAAAAGGACCTTCAACCGTAACACCAATATAATCAGCTTGGTCTTTCTTTAATTCGGTCAATTCTGCACCTAAACGAGACAAGTGTAATTTTGCAACCTTTTCATCTAAATGCTTAGGTAACATATATACTTCGTTCTTGTAGTTTTTACTATTCTTCCAAAGTTCAATTTGCGCCAAAGTTTGGTTGGTAAATGAATTACTCATTACAAAACTAGGGTGTCCGGTAGCACAACCTAGGTTTACCAATCTACCTTCAGCCAAAATGATAATATCTTTACCATCAATAGTGTATTTATCTACCTGAGGCTTAATTTCATCTTTAGTGCTTCCGTGGTTTTTGTTCAACCAAGCCATATCAATTTCATTGTCGAAATGACCAATGTTACAAACAATGGCTTTATCCTTTATACCTTCAAAATGTTCGGCTCTAATAATATCCTTGTTTCCAGTAGTGGTAATTACGATATCTGCATTACCAATAACGGTTTCCAATTTTTTAACCTCAAACCCGTCCATACAGGCTTGTAGTGCACAAATAGGATCAATTTCCGTAACAGTAACAATAGAACCGGCACCCTTAAAAGAAGCAGCGGTACCTTTACCAACATCACCATAACCGGCTACAACAACGCGTTTACCTGCAAGCATAGTATCCGTAGCTCTACGTATAGCATCAACAGCACTTTCTCTACAACCGTATTTGTTATCAAATTTAGATTTGGTTACAGAATCGTTTACGTTAATAGCGGGCATAGGTAAAGTACCATTTTTTACACGCTCATATAAACGGTGTACTCCTGTAGTGGTTTCTTCTGAAAGTCCCTTAACATCAGCCGCCAATTCTGGATACTTATCTAAAACCATGTTGGTAAGATCACCACCATCATCTAAGATCATATTCAATGGTTTTCTGTCCTCGCCAAAGAATAAGGTTTGCTCAATACACCAGTCAAACTCCTCTTCGTTCATACCTTTCCAGGCATAAACTGGTACACCTGCGGCAGCAATAGCGGCAGCGGCTTGATCTTGGGTAGAGAATATATTACATGAGCTCCAAGTAACATCTGCACCCAATGCGGTTAAAGTTTCAATTAAAACGGCAGTTTGTATGGTCATATGAAGACAACCTGCAATACGTGCCCCTTTTAAAGGTTGCTCGTCTTTGTATTCTTCACGAAGGGCCATTAGGCCTGGCATTTCAGCTTCTGCCAATTCAATTTCTTTTCTTCCCCAATCGGCAAGGGAAATATCCTTTACCTTATAAGGCACATACGGAATAGTTTTCGTGCTCATATCTTTATAATTTTATACTTTCGTTAATCTATGTACAGCAATTTTTAATTCGTGCAAAGGTACGAATAACACTAAGAATCCCATGCCGCTTTACAAAACTATAACAGTAAACAAAGAAACCTCTGTAGCTATATGGAAGGTAGAAGAGACAGAAGAACATCTTTGGAAAGGAGTAGAACTTACTGATCATTGCCAAAATAGGTTCAATGGTATGAAGTCTGATCTTCACCGTAAGGCATTTTTAAGCATTAGACATTTATTGGCTTTGTATAACTATGTAGATGCCGATCTGGAGTATGATGATAATGGGAAACCACATTTAAAGGACGGAAATTTTATCTCTATTACGCATTCCCATAATTTCACGGCGATAATAATAAGTGAATCCGAAGAAGTAGGTATAGATATTGAAATGCAGCGCGATAAAATATTGCGAATTGCACACAAATTTACTCCGTTTGAAGAGTATAGAACTTTGGCTAATACTGCAGCAATAATCAGAAAATTGACCATAGTGTGGGGCGCCAAAGAATCTTTATATAAAATTTATGGGCATAGAGGCGTAAGTTTCTTACATCACATCAACGTTCAAGATTTTATATTTAACGCTGGGCGGACAACGGCGCAAATAATTTTTAACGGGCAATCTTCGGACTATGGGATCAAGTTTTTGGAATTTGAGGATTTCACCTGTGTTTATGCCATCAAAAATAAAAATTAATATTTAGGCTACATTATATGGACATATCGGTAGAGTTGACTTTTTCGCCCTTACAAGACGATTTTGAGCAACACATTATAGATTTTATAAAAAAACTAAGGGCTAGCGGATTAACCATACTTGAAAATCCTTTAAGTACACAGGTGTTCGGCTCTTATGATGAAGTGATGGAAGTGCTGAATACCGAGATAAAAACAGCGTTTGAACTTATGGATCGCGGGCTTTTATTCATGAAAATAGTTAAATCTGATAGAAGCGACTATGAGCCCCATTTTTGATTATCTCTTTGGGCAATATGCCGATTATAGTACATTGGATATTACACTTGAAATTGTAGCCGTTATTTTTGGGTTGTTATCTGTAATATGTTCTAAGCAAAACAACATTTTAGTATATCCTACAGGCTTGATAAGTACTTCAATCTTTGTATATCTCCTTTTAAAATGGGGATTGCTGGGTGATATGATGATCAACGCATACTATTTTATAATGAGTTTATACGGTTGGTACATTTGGACAAGAAAGGTTGATGCCGACCATTATACACCAATCACTAGAACAACGAAAAAAGAAAATGGAATTTCGGTCATTATATTCATAAGTACGCTTGTTTTCGTGTTTACCGTGTATCAGGTTTTTGATAAATGGAATAGCTGGACCGCCTATGTTGATACTATAACAACAGCTATATTTTTTGTGGGTATGTGGTTGATGGCCAAGAGAAAAGTAGAAAATTGGATATATTGGATCATTGGGGATCTTATATCTGTACCATTATATTTTTACAAGGGATTTACGTTTACAAGTTTTCAATATCTCATTTTTACAATATTGGCCGTTTACGGCTATAACGCATGGAAGAAAAATACAGACAACAGCCTTCAGATGTCTTAAAAGTTGTTCTTTTTGGTCCGGAATCTACGGGTAAAACCACATTGTCAGAACAATTGGCAAGACATTACCATACCGTTTGGGTACCGGAATACGCTAGGGAATATTTACAAGATAAATGGAACAACGAACGTAAAACTTGTGAACCTCACGACTTATTGCCAATTGCCGAAGGGCAAATGCGTTTAGAGAACAAGCTGGCCAAAAAAGCTACAGATATTCTCATTTGCGATACAGATTTATTGGAAACCAAAGTATATTCAGAAGCCTATTACATAGGTAATTGTGATCCTATTTTAGAAAAATATGCATTGCAGAATACATATGATCTTTATTTGTTGACGTATATAGATATCCCATGGGAAGCAGATGACCTAAGGGATAAGCCCAACGAGAGGGAAAAAATGTTCAATTATTTTAAAGATACTTTAGAAAAATACGGTAAAAATTTTATTACCTTGAAAGGAGACAAAAAACAACGTTTAAATAAAGCCATTAACCATATAGATACCTTATTACATCAATGATTGAACTTACAGAAAAAGACCAAAAGCAACTAGAGAGTAAAGGAATTTCTAAAGAAACAATGCTGGGTCATATCCAGACATTTAAAGAAGGTATACCTTTTGTCAATTTAGAGAATGCTGCTGTTATAGGTAACGGCATTCTTAAATTTTCCGATGAAGAAGAAAAAGAACTTATTTCTTTTTACGACTCAAAATTGAAGGACCTAGATATTTTAAAGTTTGTACCCGCTTCTGGTGCGGCATCTAGAATGTTTAAGGCTTTGTTCGCATTTTTAAATGCTTACGACCCAAATAATGAAACATTACAGGCATATTTAGAAAGAACAAATGACAAGGATATACTGAAATTTTCCGCTGGTTTAGAGCGCTTTCCGTTTTATGATAAAGTAATGGAAAGTATAGGTACTTCTTTTGAATCTGAAGGTGAGAAAGTCTATAAGTTCGTTGCTGATCTTTTAGGAGATAACGCACTAAATTATGGTTTTTACCCTAAAGGGCTATTGCCGTTTCATAAATATGGCAATTCTACGGCTACCCCTTTTGAAGAGCATTTAAAAGAAGGTGCCCTTTATGCCGGTTCTAACGGAAAAGCAAAACTACATTTTACGATATCTGAACAACACGAAGAAATGTTTGGCGATGAATTTAAAGCATCTGGACCTAAAGTTTCTTCAGATACAGGTGTTACTTATGATGTGGATTACTCTTTTCAAAAAGCATCAACAGATACTTTGGCAGTAGATATGAACAATGAACCTTTTAGAAATGATGATGGTTCTGTTTTGTTTAGACCTGGTGGTCATGGTGCACTGATCCAAAATTTAAATGAGCAAGATGCCGATATTATTTTTATTAAGAATATAGATAATGTAGCCGTAATGAAAGATGCAAAGGCCGTTGCGGATAGCAAAAAGGTATTGGCAGGTGTATTGTTGAAAGAGCAGGAAAAAGCATTTGAATATGCTGCCTTATTGGATAAGGGAGTAGCGGATGATGCAACTATAGAAGACATCAAAAACTTCTTAAAAACAAATCTAAATGTTCGTTTTTCGGAAGAGTTCGATTCAAAATCAAATTCTGATAAAGTAAATATTTTAAAAGATAAGATAAATAGGCCTATTCGTATTTGCGGTATGGTAAAGAATGAAGGTGAACCTGGTGGTGGACCGTTTTGGGTTACTAACAGCAAGGGAGAAGTTTCATTACAGATTATTGAATCTGCTCAAATTGATATGAATAATTCTCAACAAGCGGATATTTTAAAGAATGCAACGCATTTTAATCCAGTAGATTTGGTCTGTGCTGTGCGTAACTATAAAGGTGAGAAATATGACCTGTTGAAGTTCGTAGATGAAAAACAAGGTTTTATAACAGGTAAGACCAAAGACGGTAAAGAATTAAAGGCACTTGAGCTTCCAGGTTTATGGAACGGGGCAATGGCGTTTTGGAACACCATATTTGTAGAAGTTCCATTAGTGACCTTCAATCCGGTAAAAAGTGTAGTAGATCTTTTAAAAGATTCGCATCAGGCATAATTATCTATGCTAACATAAAGTAAAAAAGTGTGTAGATTCTACACACTTTTTTTGTTTCTGCACAATTTTACACAGGGAAGGAAAGTGTAGTTGAAATCACAATACATTGTAAATCAATAATTTGCATCTGTAAAACTTTAAGTTACATGGTTGGCATAATTATTCTAATATACCTATCAAGAATGTTTAATATAAAAACGTAGAAAGATGAAAAAATTAGTTTTTGCCACAGCTTTAGCAATAGGTAGTTTAACAATAGGTACTGCAGCTACACCAATTATATTTCACGATGGTATTATGGAAGATGTTTTCATTCAAGATTATACCGAGATAGCAACTTCTGATTTACCGGCACCAATTGTAAATGCCCTAGCATCAGATTATCAAGGTGCAATGCTGAATAAAGCATATGTTGATGATGAAAATAACTATAAATTAGAAATTACTTCTCAAGATGGTTCTTCTGTAGTATTGTATGCAGATGAAGAAGGTAACTGGTTAGAAATGTAGAAATTATAAGTTTGAGTTAGTTGTTTATAAAAAGCTGCCTAGGCAGCTTTTTTCAATTTAGCGCCTTTAAATTATGGCAATGGAAAATCCATATGTCAGATTCTTCCGTAAATAATTATAGAAGTAGAGTTATTAACGATTAAAACATTAGCATGAAGAATTACGCATTATTAGTATTCTTGACTTTAGGAATAACATTGAACAGTACAGCAATGACAGGTTCAAATTTTATAGAAAAAGAAATTGCTATCAATACAGATGAGTACGTAAAAATAAAATCGAGTGAGTTGACACCTCCGGTTATTGAAGAAATATTAAAACAATACCCAACATCTAAACTTGGTGGAGCTTATAAAAATGATAGAGGAGAATTTAAATTGATTATGGTGCTTAAAAGTGGTACCCGAAGAACCGTTTATATAGATCAATACGGTAATTGGATCAATAAAAAATAATCTGAAAAAAGTTTTCAAAATAAAAAAAACTGCAAAAAGCGGTTTTTTTTATTTAAAAATGTGACCTACCAGAAAATGTTGTGTCTAAATAAGTGAAGCAAATTATGAAACAATGGTCACATTAGTATTTATTTCGGTTTTAGGCACAGTTCTAATTTTTTCTTTAGGGATGATATCGAAACTATGTTTAGAGAAGTAAATAGCAATAATATCACTTTCGCGTAAACACTAACCGTTAACTATGAAAGTGCCACCAAATAATTGTATTTAAAATAATCCCCCGGATTAGCATTGCCAGTATTAGTTGTTGTTGAATTGATTAAGGTGTTGATTAAAAATTTTAAAACAAGAGTTTGATAGGTGGTTTGAGGGGGGCTGCGGATTGCAGCTCCTTTTTTTTGTTTTCAAATAAGTTCTGGGTCACAAGAAAATGTGACTATTTATTGGGTAAAAATTATACAGATACTAGTATTGGGTACAGTTTTACACAGCTTTAAGATAGGTGTGGCATATGTAACGTGTTGTGTATCAGTAGTTTTTGGTTTTTTAGGGATTATGGCATTCTTTTTTCTTAGTTAATAGTATTGAAAAGTAGTATTAACTTAAATATTAGAAAGATGAAGACTTTATTTTTATTAGGAGCAATGACATTAGGTGGTTTTACAATGAACGCACAAGATGCATTAATAGCAGAAAACGGAATTCAACATAATCAAGTAAATGAGATGTTGGTCGTGGCCGATGATTTCAAAGAAATTTCGGTAGCAGAAGTTCCTCAAGCAGTATCAGATGCAGTAGCTAAGAATTTCCCGACTGCTAGTCTAGATAAAGCATATACGAACAGTGAGAAACAGTATAAGTTGGTATTGTCCCTTGAAGATGGTACACAAGGAACCGTATATGCCGATGAGAATGGGAATTGGATAGATATGTAATTATAGAGAAACTTGTTTGTTCAAGTTGGTTTGGTCAGGAAAGGATAGCTAAGTGCTATTCTTTCCTTTTTTTTTGCTCTATTGAATTGATTAATTAAGCTTTATGATAATTTTAAAATACAAATAGTCGGCTTATGGTATTTTTACGTAAATACTTAGAATACCAAACTTACTATGTCCAAAATTTTAATTTTAGAAGACGATACTTCTTTTGCCCAAATGCTAAAAAAGTTTTTGGAAAGAAATGGTTTTGACATTGTGGTAAGTCAGACCGGGTTAGATGGTGAAAAGCAACTCAAAGAGCAAAATTTTCAATTAGTAATTACAGATCTGCGTTTACCGGATTATGATGGCATTAAACTCGTTTCTCAACTAAAGGACAGTATTCCGGTAATAGTAATGACCGGTTATGCGGAAGTATCTACCGCAGTTAAAGCCATGAAAATGGGTGCGTATGATTATATTTCAAAACCATTTACGCCAGATCAAATGTTAGCTGTAATTGATGGTGCATTACACGCTAAACCAATTATTTCCAAAGAAACGGCTATTACAACAAAAAATGACTCAAAATCAACTGTAGAAAATGAAGAAAAGTCGTCAATTTCTAATGACTTGGAGTTACTTAGTGAAGCTGCGCAAAAATTAGATGACCATATTGCCTTAGTGGCACCCACAGACATGTCTGTTTTAATTATAGGTGAGAGTGGCACTGGGAAAGAGGTTACGGCAAAAGCAATTCATCAAAAAAGCAATCGTAAAGAAAAACCGTTTATAGCCCTAGATTGTGGGGCAATACCAAAAGAACTTGCCGCTAGTGAATTTTTTGGTCATTTGAAAGGAAGTTTTACTGGGGCTATAGCCGATAAAATAGGAAGTTTTGAAGCGGCAAATGGGGGAACCTTGTTTTTAGATGAAGTTGGTAATCTTTCTTATGAGAATCAAATACAACTATTAAGAGCTTTACAAGAGCGTAAAATTAAAAGGATCGGTAGCAATAGTGAAGTTGAGGTTAATGTCAGAATTTTATCGGCCACCAATGAAGATTTAAAAGCAGCAGTGGAAAAAGGTAATTTTCGAGAAGATTTATATCATAGGTTAAATGAGTTTTCCCTTCAAATACCTGCTTTAAAAGACAGGCAGGGAGATTTAGCTGTGTTAGCATCTCATTTTTTGAAAAAGTTCAACCAAAAATTAAACAAGCAGATTCTTGATTTTTCAGATGAGGTGTGGAATGTTTTTAATACATACCACTGGCCAGGTAATATTAGGGAATTGCAGAATGTTATTCAACGTGCAGTGTTATTGACTACCACCAATGAGATACAAGTGAATACTTTGCCAGAAGAGCTTATGGAGTCAAAGCCGGAAAAACTGGACTTAGGTAGCGTGTCTAAAGCAGATTTTGAAAAAGAGCAAATTGTTAATGCTTTAAAACGTACTAATTACAACAAGTCTAAAGCGGCCAAGTTATTACAGGTAACCAGAAAAACACTGTATAATAGAATTAACTATTATGATTTAGACCTGTAGAGATTTCCTGTGAAATTGCTTCTATAACATCGCTTATTTCTTGCTCCAGCTTCGCGTATTTTTCTGATATTGATTTGTGGGTTGAATCATTTTTTTTCAGGGTTTCAAAAGTTTCTAAAGTGGGTACAATTTTGTTCACATGCAATTGCCTGAACATAGGTAGCATTCTATGTGTAGTACTATTTATTTGAGTAATATTGTTTGTGGCTACCGCCAATTTTAATTCATGTAAATTTTTCCCTGTATCATTTTTAAATGTGAGCAAAACCTCGTCAATAGCGGTTTTGTCTTTTCCTAAAAAGAGTTCAATGGTTTCTAAACTGTAAAGGTTTTCGTTGTCATTTCTAGAAATGAAAGGTTTTTCATGAGTATGTTGAAAATCCATTTCAAACATGTTGTTTAGTTTTTGTAAAAGATCGGTTTTTGAAAATGGTTTTCGGATTAGTCCAGTAAATCCTTTTTCGATAAAGTGATCTACCGTAAGATCTCGTCTTCCGGTCATTGCCAAAATGGGTTGATTTTCATAATGTTTAAATGTTCCTGATTTAAGTTGGTCAACAATATCATAGCCGGAGACCGTAGGCATTTCAATATCGGTCAAAATCATATTGAATTTAAAATCTGAATCGGGTTGAAAAGCGTTGAAATCGGTAAAAAGTAAAACTTCTATTCCGGCTGATTTTAGCATTTCCCCAATTAGTTTCAAAAACGAAGCATCATCATCAAAAACAATAATTTTTAACCTATCCGGTTTTAAAGCGATTTTTGTTTCAACAGATGATTTTTCACCATAAACAATAGGTATTTTAAGTGTAAAGGTGCTGCCTTTGTTTATATTGCTGTCAAGCGAGATCGTACCGCCTAACAATTCGGTAAGTTTTTTGGTAATGGTGAGTCCTAATCCATAGCCGCCGTACTTTTTGTCGGTATCGTTTTCTGCCTGTGTAAATTCTTTAAAGATTAGTTTTTGCTTCTCTTTTGATATCCCTATGCCGGTATCGGAAATTTTCAGGAAAAGATATTTTATTTTTTGTTTTTCAATGATATTGCCCGTTAAGGTGATAGAGCCTTTATCGGTAAACTTATAGGCATTGCCCAGTAAATTTGTAATAATTTGACGTAATCGAAAAGCATCTGAAACAATAGGATGTTCTAAAGACTCATCTAAATGAAGAATTAAATCAATATCCTTGGCTGTATACTGTGCGGCAATACTATTAGCAGTTTCGGAAATTAAGTCATTTACCTTAAAAGTAGATTTTTTGACTACCATTTTACCGGCCTCTAATTGAGAAAAATCCAGCAAATCGTTTACCAGATTGTTCACATATGTGGTAGCGGATTTTATTTGGTCAATATGCTTTTTATTGACGGTTCCATGGTCGTTTTCTTCTATTATATTGGTGTAACCGCTTATGGTGTTTAATGGGGTGCGTAAATCATGACTTACCGTTGCAATCAATTGTTCCCTACTTTTTAATAAAGAGTCAGAGTAGGCCTTCTCTTTTTCAAGTTTCTCTCTGTATACATTTGCTTTCCAGAAATCTCTATTTATAATAAAAGTAAAAATACCAACCACTAGAAAACCGAGTATTGCTGCAATAACGGCAAGGCGAATACTTCTTTTTAACAAGGTTTCCTTTTTAATGGAGTTGTTGATGCTGTTCGTAATAATCTCTTGCTCAAATGAAGAGAGGATGGTACGTAACTGCTGCGAAAGTTCAAGATCGGTTTTATTGATATTGGTCTCTCTAAGGGCCAAGGTGTTTTCGTTTATGGCATTTTCCTGTTTAACATCTTTCAAAAGATTTTTAGAGACTTGTAGAACACTGTCCATAGTCTGTGTATTGCTTTGTGAATTACCGTTTGTGGGGACATTGGCATTAAGATAATCCGCAACCTTTTTTATGGTACTTTGGGCCTTGGGTGAAAGTTCTTCTAAATTAGGAGCTAAGCCTTCCGGTTTAATAATTCCTAAAGATTCCTCTAACTTATCAAATTCCGCTAGTGCAGAATTTATAGCGGTCCCTGTTTGGTCCTTAAGTCTAATGGCTCTTAAGGCATTAATATTTGTCACTTTTTTATCTAAAAGTGCGCTAAGGCTGTCTAAAAGGTTGTGTTGATATTCACTGTCCGTTAGCGTTTTTATTTCTTGAATATTGGTGCGTATGGAGTCTATTTTGTTCTCATAGGCGCTAAAATTAATTTTACTTTTGGTTTGCAATGCAAGTTTAGAGAGACTTTCAGCTTCATATAACTGGGCTAAAAAGGAGTTTGTTTTAAGTAATTTGTTGTCTTTTTCCGTTGTGTTTTCAGTAGCAATGTATTCTTGAACCTCTGTATAGATATAGTATGATGCAATAATGCCCAATATGACCAAAAGCAAGTAGCTAATAGTAATTTTAAGGGTGAACTTGTTTTTCTTGGAATCCATGTAATATTTCTAATTGTATAGTAAAGACAGATTGAAATGTATAGTTAAATACGACAAAACAGGGATAATAAGTTCTAAAATGATGTTAATTAAACAAGATGTTATTTTTTCAGATTTATTTATGAGAGTTAAAATTACTGCATTACATTTGCTGCATCTCAAAGGGGTGCCAAAATCCTGAAATTTTTTAGGACAAAGCTGAGATTATACCCAAAGAACCTGGGCGGGTAATGCTGCCAAGGGACCGAGCGTTAAAAAAATGTCCGGTGGACATTTTTAGCGAGGGGCCGGCCAGCGTAATGGCTGACTTCATTTTGGAAAACAAAGTCTTTAAATAGGCAAAATCAATTTTTACTTAGAATAATAGCCCCTTTTATTCGTATTTAATTTACGAATGAAACTTACTATTTTCACAATTGCGGCGTTTTTTGCGTTTAGTCTTGGAGTTAGTGCCCAAGAACAGGTAACTGATTCTCTGGAGGGTCAAAAAGTAGTCTTAGACGAAGTGTTCGTCTCTGCGGTAAGGGTAACCAAGCAATCTCCGGTTACATTTTCAAATCTTACAAAAGAGGAAATTAAACCAAGAAACCTTGGGCAGGACATTCCTGTATTAATGAACTTTTTACCATCTGTGGTAACTACTACAGATGCTGGTGCCGGTGTAGGTTATACAGGGCTTAGAGTAAGAGGTAGTGATGCTACACGTGTAAATGTGACCATTAACGGAATACCTTATAACGATGCGGAGTCTCAAGGTACATTTTGGGTAAATATGCCAGATTTTGCTTCTTCAACTGAGAGTTTACAATTGCAACGTGGTGTAGGTACATCTACCAATGGAGCCGGTGCTTTTGGGGCAAGTTTAAACTTGTTGACAGACGGTTTTTCACAAGACGCGTATGGTCAAATATCAACTTCTATAGGTAGCTACGGTACATTAAGAAATAATTTAAAGTTCAGTACCGGATTATTAAATGATCATATTGAAATTTCAGGTAGACTATCTAAAATTAAATCAGATGGTTATATAGATAGAGCAAGATCGGATTTGGAATCTTATTTTTTACAAGCAGCTTATAAAGATGATAATACTTTGATCAAGGCATTGATGTTTGGAGGTCATGAAATTACGTACCAAGCTTGGTACGGTATAGATGGTCAAACTTTGAGGGATAATAGAACTTTTAATCCTTCAGGTATTTATACTGATTTAAATGGTAATACCCAGTTTTATGATAATGAAGTGGATAATTACAAGCAAGACCATGCACAATTATTATGGAACGAACAGATTTCTGATTTTTGGAGTACAAATATAGCTTTGCACTATACAAGAGGAAGAGGTTATTTTGAGCAGTATAGAGAAGCCGATGATTTTTCTACCTATGGTTTTGAGCCACTGATTGTAGATGGTGAAGAAGTGAATACTACCGATTTAATTAGAAGACGTTGGTTGGATAATGATTTCTACGGAACCGTTTTTTCTGCGAATTACAAGAAAGAAAAGTTAGATTTAATAATAGGTGGTGGTCTTAATAAATACGAAGGCGATCATTTTGGAGAGGTAATCTGGGCTAGATATGCTAGTAATAGTAGTTACAGAGATCGTTATTATGATGATAGTTCGTCTAAAACAGATTTTAACTTATACACAAAGGCAAATTATCAACTAACGGATCAGTGGTCATTATATGGAGATGTTCAATATAGAACAGTGGGGTATAAAGCAAACGGGGAAGATACCGGTCTTGTTGATGATACGTTCAATTTTTTCAATCCAAAGGCAGGAGTAACCTTTGATCTTAATGCGAATAATAATTTTTACTTGTCGTATGCGGTTGCCAATAGGGAACCCAATAGGAACGATTATGAAAATGGTAATCCAAAACCTGAGAAACTAAATGATTTTGAATTGGGATGGAGATACGTTTCTCCTTCAGTTCAGGTAAATACCAATGTATATTACATGAACTATAAAGATCAGTTAGTGGTTACTGGTGAGTTAAATGACGTTGGTGCACCATTAAGGGAAAATATTGGTGATAGTTACAGGCTAGGTTTAGAAGTTGATGCAAATATAATATTGGGTGAAAAATTCAACCTAAGGCCTAACATTGCCATCAGTCAAAATAAGAACAAAGATTTCTTTATTGATAGAGATGGTATGCTACAAGGTTTAGGAGATACCAACATTGCTTATTCTCCGGGCTTGGTGGCGGGTAACGTTCTTAGTTATATGCCATGTGATGCTATGAATATTTCGCTGTATTCAAAGTTTGTAGGTGAGCAATATTTAAGCAATACAGATACAGAAGCATCTAAGCTAGACTCTTATTTTACCACAGATTTCAATATTACTTATGAGATCAACATGAATAGCATTGTAAAGTCTATCGTGTTTTCGGGTTTGGTAAATAACATCTTCAATGAAAAGTATGTTTCTAACGGGTATACTTATGTAGATAGTTGGTCTACACCTGGTAATTCATTTGAAGTACAGGGTTATTATCCACAAGCAGGAACTAACTTTTTGTTAGGTGCAACAGTGAATTTTTAGTTGATAATAGAAAGATATAAAGTTGTCTTAAATATTTGTTGAGAATGTAAGGCGCATAGTGGAATAATCTAAATTAGGAGACTAATTATCAGGGTTATGGAGCGCAACATTCCAGTTTTTGGCAGTAGGTTAAGAAACAATATAGTAACGGTGCCAGAGGTCATTTCTCAATGCTCTGGCATTCGTGTTTTTGGGCAATCTATAAAGTCGTTTTTGTTTAGTACGGACGTAGCTATTATAAGAAATACCAATGCCAATGCAATTATAGCGGTATATCCGTTTACACCGCAACCGGTAATATCAAATGCTTTGATATTGGCTGCCGACAAGCCTATATTTTGTGGGGTCGGTGGCGGTTTAACAACCGGGGTACGGTCTTTAGAATTGGCAATACATGCAGAATTTCAAGGTGCTTTAGGGGTGGTTTTAAATAAGCCTACCCCAAACAGCCTTATTACGATGCTTAAGGAAAAAATTGATATACCGGTAACCATTACGGTGGTTTCGGAAAAAGATGATATTAAAGGTAGAATAGATGCAGGTGTGGATATATTCAATGTATCCGGCGCAGCTAAAACTGCAGATATCATCAAAAAAATTAGGGATTTAAATGATAAGGTTGCCATCATTGCCACGGGTGGAAAATCTGACGATTCTATAGTTGAAGCAATAGATGCCGGGGCAAATGCAATATCGTATACACCACCAAGTACAGGTGAACTGTTCAAGGAAATAATGGAGAAATATCGCGCTGAAGAAAATGCTTAGTTAGAGATGATTACACTACCACCACTAAAGGTAGTACGATATTCAAGCATGTCATAATATCGATTTTCATCATCTGGTCTATTCAATAGTTGACCGGTAAATAAGCTGTATTCATAATCTTCGCAAGAACACGTTGCAATTTGTCCATTTAGCTGCATGGTAGAGCAATCGTTAGGTGCATGATTTGGACAACTGGCCTCAAATGCCCTAAACTGATCAAAACCGGCATTGATGACAAAAACACCTCGTGTACCGGCAAGATCACTTTGAATATATACGGCACTACCCGTATTTGTAAGTGGGCTGTAGGAAGGCAAGTTTAAATTAGCTTCAAAACGAAAGCCTATTTCCTGTAAGTACGGATTTCTGTTGGTTCCATCATTGCTACAAGCAGTGATAATCAATAGAATTAGGATACTTAATCTTCTGAACATGCTATAATTTTGTTTTCAATAACTTCAACAAATGTGCGTAAAATTTATGTATATTTGTGTTAAATCCTCTCTTAAAAAGCCGAATTAACAGGCATTTGCAGAGGATTTGTCTATTTATAAAACGAGGAGGTTATGAGTAATATATCATACTATACTGTCGAAGGGTTAAAAAAACTAAAGGCAGAACTAGATCATTTAAGAGATGTTGAGCGCCCAAAGGCGTCTCAAGCAATTGCAGAAGCAAGAGATAAAGGCGATTTGTCAGAAAACGCAGAATATGATGCTGCAAAAGAAGCACAAGGTTTGTTGGAAATGAAAATTTCCAAGATGGAAAATACCGTGGCCAATGCACGTATAATTGATGAGTCGCAATTAGATACCTCTAAGGTATTGGTACTTTCTACCGTAAAGCTTAAAAACCAAAATAATGGTATGGAAATGACCTATAAATTGGTAGCGGAAAGTGAGGCGGATCTTAAAACGGGTAAAATATCTGTAAGCTCACCAATTGGCAAAGGTCTTTTAGGAAAAAAAGTGGGAGATACTGCTGAAATCACTGTTCCTAGCGGAGCAATAAAATTTGAAATTCTTGAAATAACAAGAGCTTAAATTTTTTAAATAACTATATTTAATCCTATCCTTTTGAAAAGGGTAGGATTTTTTATTTCCATTAAATAGTAAACGATTATGCCAACGATTTTTACCAAGATCATAAATGGTGAAATACCATGTTTTAAAGTAGCTGAAGATGAAAATTTCTTAGCATTCTTAGATATCAACCCAAACGCTAAAGGGCACACCTTGTGTATACCTAAAAAAGAGGTAAATAAAATATTGGACTTGGATGAAGAAACGTACTTGGGTCTCATGTCATTTTCAAGAAAAGTGGGCAAGGCTCTGGAAAAAACTGTTGAATGTAAGCGAATTGGTATGTCTGTTATTGGGTTAGAGGTACCGCATGTGCATGTTCATTTAATTCCGTTGAACGAAATGAAAAATGCAACTTTTCAATACAAGGTAAAATTAAGTAATGAGGAACTGGCAGACTTGGCCCAGGAAATTGGAGCTAAGATTTAAATGGCGCCAGAAATAAAAAGGTAAACAGCTCCTGCGACCAAGGCGATCATAACTAACAAAAGCCCATAAAATAATAGTGTTGGTTTAGATGATTTTTTAACTGGAACAGCCGTTTTTTGATAATAGTTGAACATTCGCTCTATATCATCCGTCCAACTTACTGGGTAGATTGTAGTGTGGCACGTATTGCAAACTAATTTATTGCTGAGGTCTCCAGTAATTTTATGAAAAAAGCTACCGTAGGTGTGTTTTTGATAAAAAGTAAGACTTAAATCCTGATTAAAACACTCCGGACAGTTATTGGTCAGTTGAGCTTCTTTAATAACTTCAAATTTTTCCTTCGCCATAATTAGTGAACCACTTTTAAAGAAATTTGCATTATAGTTCCTTCTTTGCCAGATGATAACACCTTTATTTTTCCATCGTGATACTCTTCCACAATTCGTTTAACCAAAGAAAGTCCTAAGCCCCAACCTCTCTTTTTTGAGGTGAAACCGGGTGTAAAGATACTATTATAGTTGCTTTTTGAAATACCGTGCCCGGTATCGGCAATTAAAATATTCACGAATTTATGATCTGGTACTATTTCAATGGCAATGCTGCCCTTGCCTCGCATGGCATCAATTCCGTTTTTAACCAAGTTTTCAATAGTCCAATTGTATAATGAACTGTTGAGCATAACGGGTAAGTGGTCCACTTTAGAGCTAAAAGAAAAGTGAATAAGTTTAGAACTTCTTCTTTTCAAATAATCAAAAGCATCTTGTGTTTCTTTTACAATATCACTTTCAACAAGTTTTGGCAATGACCCAATTTTGGAAAAACGTTCGGTAATGGTCTGTAGCCGGTCAATATCCTTTTCAATTTCTTTGGTAATACTTGGGTTAATGTCTTCAGATTTTAAAAGTTCGTTCCATCCTAAAAGAGAAGATAAGGGAGTGCCAATTTGGTGGGCGGTCTCTTTGGCCATACCTGCCCATAATTTATTCTGTTCAGCAGCTTTATTGGTCTTGAACAGAAAATAGATCACGGCGGCAAAAAGAAAAATAATAAGAAGTAAGGCAATAGGGTAAAACTTCAGCTTGGTTAAAACGTCAGAATTGCCGTAATACAAAGTGGCTAAATGTTCGCCTTGCTGATCAATTGAAATAGGGGTGTTTTCATTCTTGAATTTTTTTAGTTGACTTTGAATGTAGGCGGAGTCCTGTGCTTTGTTTGGCGGAAAATTATTCACCCTTATAGACTTGTCCTTGTTTATAAGGATCATTGGGGTAGAAGTGTTGTTTTGAAATACCTTTAAATGAAGACTGCCTAAATCTACAGTTTCAGAGGATTGCAAAAATTCTGATTGCGCAGTAGCCCAAATCTCCATTTTTAAACGCTCTTCCTCTTTAAATTGTTTAAAAAAGCTATTGGTATTCCATAAGATTAGACTAACCACAACAAAGGAGCCTACCAATAGAAAAATGTTGGAAATTTTGTTTTTAGGGATAAAGTTCATCCAATAGTTATCTAATACTAAAGATAACCCTAATTGTGAATAATTGTTGTGTTGTAATCAATGTACCGTGTTTTATTACCGCTTCATTTTATGTATTTTTGAAATCTATTGTAAAAAGAGTTCAAGATGGAAATAGAAGGTAAAGTTAAGTTGATAGGTGAAACCCAAACGTTTGGGTCTAATGGGTTTAGAAAAAGAGAGTTGGTCGTTACTACAGACGAGCAATATCCACAGCATATCATGATAGAATTTGTTCAAGATAAATGTGATTTGTTGAACAGTTATGCCGTAGGGCAAGATGTAAAAGTTAGTATTAATCTTAGAGGAAGAGAGTGGACAAATCCTCAAGGTCAGGTAAAATATTTTAACTCAATTCAAGGCTGGAGGATAGAATATTTATCTCAACAAGCACCGGCACCAGGTATGCCACCAGTACCACCAATGGAGGCATTTGAACCAGCTGATAATTTAAACGAAGAGGATCATGATGATCTTCCGTTTTAATAATTATAGCACAATAAAATAAGGGGTACTGTCCTTTAAATAAAAAACTTGTTTAGCTTAAAAAGTTGAACAAGTTTTTTTGTTTTCACACCTTTGGTTAATTTGAACAAAAACGAAAAAGCCTCAAAAAGAATCATGTACTTTATAACTGATGAACTTGTCTTTCCGCCCGTGGAAAATGCCAATGTTGAAGGCTTGTTGGCTGTTGGTGGCGATCTTTCCCCAGAGCGGTTGTTGTTGGCCTACCAAAACGGAATTTTTCCATGGTTTGATAACGATTCTATAATATTATGGTGGAGTCCGGATCCTAGAATGGTGCTATTTCCAAATGAGATTAAGGTCTCTAAAAGCATGAAAAAAGTAATACGAAACAAGCAATTTAGGCTTACTAAAAATACTTGTTTTGAAAGGGTTCTAGAATATTGTTCTTCCGTACCAAGAGAAGGGCAAGACGGTACATGGATTACCGAAGCAATGATAACCGCATATATTAAGTTACATAAAAATGGCATTGCCCAATCGTATGAGGTTTGGGAAGAAGATAAACTGGTAGGGGGCTTGTACGGTGTTGATCTAGGTCATGTATTTTGTGGAGAAAGCATGTTCAGTCTTACATCTAATGCATCAAAGTTTGCCTTTATTAAACTAGCGGAGGAATTGTCTCTAAATGAGTATAAGGTAATAGACTGCCAATTGCACACCGATCATTTGGCCAGTATGGGAGCCAAAGAAATTGCAAGAAAAGATTTTATGGCAATCTTAAAGTGATATAACCAAACTATTTAAAAAGAGAAAAACGTGTTCAGTTTTTTCAGTGTAATTCTCCATTCTGAACTGTACGCCCAATTGTGCTTTTAAATGGTTTGAAATAGACCAACCTACTTGCGATGTTATGCGTTGGTCATACATTGCTTTGGCATTTTTTTCAATGCTTAATAAAGATTCTGTGGTAGCCACTAAGTATGGTTCTCCAATATCTGTTCTTAAACCTTTTAAGGGAATGTCAATGGCAAAACGATATCTAAAACGATGAATAAGTGTAGAAGGTTGTATGCGCTGCTCAATTCTAAACCGGTTACCAAAGCGGACGCTATTGGTAATTTTGGTAATGTTGAATTGTTGCGTTAACCGTAGTTCATTTTCCTTGTCATTTTCAAATGCTTCTCTAAATCTATATTGTACTCCTAAGCCTATGCTCTTATAGGGATCTATTGTTAAAGAGGAAAAATGGGCTATTTCTATTTGGCGTACAGTTAACTGAGATTTGTTATTGTGATAGGTATAATTTCTATTTGATAAAGAAAAATTTTGTTTAAATAAAGGGGTTACTTTGTAGTTTAAAGCTACTTCAGGCTCCCAATATGCAACAGTGTTATTTTGAGATTGAACATAACGTACACATAAGAACAGCAATAAGGTAAAAATGAACCGAAATCTAGTACAATACATGGTCATAGTTAGGAGGAAGAGAGGTTCTTATATCCATAAAATTTCCATCAGCATCAAATAGAATCTCATAATCTAAATAGCCTTTTTCTTTTCTTCCAACAACTACCAGTTCGTAATTGTTAGAGGGTAGTATCAAGTTTTGAAATGCGTTTTTAAAAGTGTGATCAATAGGATCGGTATTTGAAGGATATTGCTGTTGCAACCTTTTAATACGATATTTAGTGAAATTATTGTTCAAATACTCTTCTATTCTGGCATAGGTATCATTAGGTATATCGTCTGGTTTAATTAGTATTTCAATATCTTCAAGATTGCCTTTTTTATCAAACTCAATGCTGTACCAAAGCTTGTCTTTTTTCAATTTCGCCTCATAACTAACTTTAGTGCTATCCGTCTCCTTATAGAACTTAATACGCCTATAATCTGTAACATTTTCTTCTATGGTAGAGATAGCAACAGCAGGAAACTGAGATTTTAAAATACGATGTTCCCTTTCGTATTTATACTGAGCCTGCCCAAACTGACTGTAAAAAAACAGAGTGGTTATTAGTAATAGCGTTTGAATATTTTTCATAATAACGGTGTTATGTTACTTACACTTCAGTGTATCTAAAACAATCTAGTTGATGATCATTTACCATGCCAGTGGCCTGCATAAACGCATAAATAATAGTACTGCCCACAAACTTAAAACCGCGCTTTTTTAGGTCTTTACTAATGGCATCTGATATGGGTGTATTGGCAGGGGCATCTTTGTAATTTACTACTTTGTTCTTAATAGGTTCATTGTTTACAAATTCCCAAATATAACTACTGAAACTACCAAATTCTTTCTGAATTTCCATGTAGGCAATGGCATTGGTTACCGTTGCCCTAACTTTTAATTTGTTTCTGATAATGCCCTCATCTTGTAGTAAAGAGAGGATTTTGGTTTCAGGATATTTAGCAATTTTTTTATAATCGAAATGATCGAATGCAACCCTAAAATTTTCTCGTCTTTTTAAAATAGTGATCCAGCTTAAACCAGCTTGAAAGGTTTCCAACACTAAAAACTCGAACAGCAAATCATCGTCTTTAACGGGTACGCCCCATTCTTGGTCATGATATGCTTCATAAAGCGTATCGCCCTTGCACCAACCGCATCTTACTGGTTCCATAGAAAGTTTCTTTAATGACAAAAGTATTTAAAAAGATCAGAACATGCATTTACCTATAATTTGGTAGTATAGTTTTTAATTTCTTTTAAACCCCATTAAAGAAAGTTTAAATTTAAGTTAATAGTTGTTAAACTATTATTAGTTGATAGTAATACTATTATATTTGCATTTTATGTAATTAATAGTATTATGGATATGCTGTTGCAAGGGGTGCGGATAAAAGTTAATGAGAAACTTTATTTAAAGGACCCTGAATCTTCTGGACTAGGTAAAAAAATCGTTGAGTACAGTATTCAAATGATCAACGAAATTGGTTTTGAAAGGTTTACTTTTAAAAAGCTAGGTCATCAAATAGGTTCTAACGAGAGTTCTATTTATAGATATTTTGAAAACAAACATAAATTACTTGTTTACCTAACCTCTTGGTACTGGGGGTGGATGGAATATCAATTGGTCTTTGCAACGCACAGTATCAAAAATCCAAAAGAAAAATTATTAAAGTCCATTATTATCATAACTAGGGAAATCAAGGAAGATTCCGCATTTTCTCATGTCAATGAGGTCTTTTTAAATCAAATTGTAATCAATGAATACTCTAAAGCTTATTTGACCAAGGAAGTAGACGAAGAGAATAAAGAAGGTTATTACGCTATATATAAAAGATTGGTAGGGCGTTTGTCTACTATGATTTCCGAGGTTGATGCAGATTATGAATATCCTACGAGTTTAGCAAGCACCATTTTGGAAAATGGTTTGCACCAACATTATTTAAGAGAGCACTTTCCGTCACTTACAGATTGTAATAAGAAAGTGACACCAACACAATATTTGACCCACCTTGTATTCAATACATTAAAACAACACTTAAATGAGTAAAAACATACTAACTGCCTGGCAGCGTTTTTTAGGACTGTTAAAACTGGATAAAAAGGATATTTTTCAAGTTTTCTATTATGCCATATTCGCGGGGGTCGTCAACCTATCGTTACCATTGGGTATACAGGCAATAATAAACTTAATGCAAGGTGCCCAAATTAGTTCATCTTGGATCGTATTGGTCATTTTGGTGACATTGGGTGTTGCTTTTGTTGGTGTGCTGCAGCTTATGCAAATAAGAATAATTGAAAATGTACAGCAAAAGATATTTACTAGGGCATCTTTTGAGTTTGCATATCGTTTTCCTAAAATTAAGATGAGCGAACTGCACAATTACTATCCGCCAGAATTGGCAAATAGGTTTTTTGATACCTTGACTATTCAAAAATCGTTATCAAAAGTATTGATAGATTTTCCAGCGGCATTACTGCAGATTGTTTTTGGGTTATTGCTACTATCGTTTTATCACCCATTTTTTATTGTTTACGGTATGTTGTTGCTGTTGTTGATTTATGTGGTGTTCAAGTTTACTGCTCAAAGAGGTCTGGATACGAGTTTAGATGAATCTAAGAGTAAATATAAAATTGCGCACTGGCTTCAAGAGATAGCCAGGTCTATAGTAAGTTTTAAGTTATCTGGTAAAACATCTCACGCATTGGATAAAAATGATACCCTCGTAGTCAATTACCTCAATGCAAGGGAAAGTCATTTTAGGGTTTTGGTATTGCAGTTTATTCAAATGATCGGGTTCAAGGTTTTGGTCACCGCAGGTCTTTTATTGATTGGTGGATTATTGGTGCTTAATCAAGAGATGAACATTGGTCAGTTCGTAGCGGCCGAAATTATTATTCTTTTAGTAATCGGTTCGGTTGAAAAATTAATCTTAGGATTGGAAACGTTTTATGATTTATTGACATCTCTAGAAAAGATGGGGCAAGTGGTAGACAAAGAACTAGAGGCTCAAGAAGGAGAAAAACCATTTATGGAGAACCAGGCTTTTACTGTTGAGCTAAGTGAAATATCTTACAGTGTACCACAGCCAAAAAGACAAATAATTAAAGATTTAAGTTTAACCATATCCCCTAGTTGTACTATTCTTCTAAGGGGTAATAGTGGTTCTGGTAAAAACACTTTATTGCGTTTAATTGCGGGAATCATTGAGCCAGACAGTGGTGGTGTTTACGTGAACGGAGTTTCGTTAAAAGGTATGAACCTTAATTATTACCGTTCGCACTTAGGTCAATCATTACCGGAAGAATCCCCATTTGAGGGTACGATCTTGAACAACATCACCTTTGGTGATAAAGAGACCACAAATGAGCAAGTGTATTGGGCGTTAGATAAAGTAGGACTTACGGATTTTGTGAAAAAACAACCAGAAGGTCTTAATACGGTATTGTACCCTGAAGGTAAACAGATTCCATATACCGTGTCAAAAAAGATAGTGTTGGCTAGAAGTATTGTCCGTAAACCAAAACTGCTCATTCTTAAAGACCCGCTTGATCAGTTCAATGTAGATGAAGCAGACCGTATTTTGAGTTTTTTAAGTGATCCAGCTAACGGTTGGGCATTACTTGTAGTAAGTGAGAACGATAAGTGGATCAAAAAATGTTCGCGTATCATAACCATGGAAAAAGGACAGATTATTAACGAAATCCAAGGAAAAGATGCTTAATATATCTCATAACAAACTTAACCAGAAAGTCTCTATAGATAGATTCAAATCGGTACAGAAGGTAAACCACAAGAGGCACTACAAGCATTTTAATAGGTTTCTTTTGGCATTTGCCGTGGTAGGTGTCATAGTACTGTTTTTGCCTTGGACGCAGACCATAACCGCTAGAGGTAATTTAACTACGTTGACCCCGGGGCAAAGACCTCAAACTATTCAATCACAAATACCGGGTAGAATAGAACAATGGTATGTACAAGAAGGAGATTATGTAGAAAAAGGAGATACCATATTGTTCATTTCTGAAGTGAAATCAGAATATTTTGATCCAGATTTAGTGGAGCGCACAGGGCAACAATTAAAATCTAAGAGTTCATCTGTAACCTCATATGGTGAAAAGGTGAAGTCGTTGGACAATCAAGTTGCGGCACTTATCAATGAAAGAAGGTTAAAACTTGAGCAAGCAAAGAACAAGCTGCTACAGGCCAAATTAAAGGCACAAAGCGATAGTATTGATTTTGAGGCCGCTAAGACAAATATTCAAATTGCTGAAAGACAGTTTCAAAGAACTGTGCAATTAGAGAGCGAAGGTTTAAAAGCGGTAACAGATGTTGAGGCAAAACGGTTGAAATTGCAAGAAACCCAAGCAAAGTTGCTCTCGCAAGAGAACAAATTATTGGCGGCCAAGAACGAAATAATCAATGCGGAAGTAGAGATCAATAGTGTTCAAGCATCATATACAGATAAGATTTCAAAGGCACAGAGCGATAAGTTTACGGCGATGTCCAATCAATTTGATTCTGAGGCTCAGGTCAGTAAGTTGGAGAATGATTATACCAATTATAAAATGAGGAGTGAGCTGCGTTATATTAAGGCACCGCAAAATGGGTATATCAATAAGGTATTAACAGCAGGTATAGGAGAAACGTTTAAAGAAGGCACGCCGTTGGTAGGTATTATGCCGGCAGATTATGATATGGCGGTTGAAACTTTTGTGGCGCCAATAGACTTGCCTTTGATTCATTTAGGAGAAAGTGTTAGAATACAATTTGATGGTTGGCCGGCTATCGTTTTCAGCGGATGGCCAAATGCATCATATGGTACCTATGCGGGCAAAGTGGTAGCTATAGAAACGTTTATAAACCCTAATGGTAAATATAGGGTGCTTTTATCTCCGGATGAAGAAGATCAAGCATGGCCAGATGCCTTGCGTGTTGGTTCAGGGGCAAATACTATTGCCTTATTGGAAGATGTGCCTATTTGGTATGAGCTTTGGCGTCAGTTAAATGGTTTTCCACCTAACTATTACCAACCTGAAGGTGCCCAGGACAAACCCGTAAAAAAATAATGATGAGAAGCATTTTTTTCTTTTTCTGTATATGTGCCGGTTTTTTTGTGTCGGCCCAAACGGTAGATTCTGTCCAGCTAGGGTTTAAAGAGTATTTAGGATATGTAAAAAAGTACCATCCTATTACTAAACAAGCTGAGATGGTAATGAGCGTTGGGCAAGCAAATCTAATGAAGGCCCGTGGTGGGTTTGATCCCAAAATAGCGGTAGATTATGCAACTAAAGAATTTAAGGGAACGGAATATTATGATCTTTTAAATACTACGTTTAAAATTCCTACCTGGTATGGTATAGAATTAAAAGGCGAGTTTGAGCAGTACTCTGGAGAATACTTGAACGCAGAGCGAAATGTACCTGATGATGGATTGTACAGTGCCGGGGTTGCCCTTTCTCTAGGACGTGGTTCATGGATCAATGAGCGTATGGCAACCGTAAAGAAGGCAAAGTTTTTTAGGGAGCAGTCTAAAGCCGATAGGGATCTATTGGTCAATCAAATTTTGTTCGATGCTTCATTGGCATATTTCAATTGGTTGCAGGCTTATAGAAATAGTATATTGTTCAATGATTTTTTAGAGAACGCTAAAGTAAGGTTAGAGGGGGTCAATAAAAGTGCCAACGCTGGTGAAATTGCTGCTATTGATACCGTTGAGGCTAAAATTGCCGTACAAAACAGAGCTTTGGAAAGAGAGCAGGCTAATGTAGTTTTACGTAACGCAAAATTGGAGCTTTCCAATTTTCTCTGGATGGGAGATAATATACCTATGGAATTACAACCAGGTGTGGTGCCAGAACTGTCTTTAGATGTAGAGATAGATCAAGCTTTGGAAATTTTAGGTAAACCTTTAGATAGTTTTGACCTTGAAAATCATCCTAAGCTAAAATCCTTAGGGTATAAAATAGATGGTTTACGCGTAGATAAGCGATTAAAAACAAATAAACTATTACCTAAAATTGACGTTGAATATAAGTTTATTACTGAAACGCCCGAGTATTTAAATTCATTGGAAACCCAAAATTATAAGGGTGGTTTAAATTTTGAGTTGCCTTTATTTTTAAGAAAAGAACGGGGAGATTTGAAATTGGCTAAACTGAAATTAAGGGATGCACAGTTTGAGTTAGATAACGCCGAGGTGCAAATTCAAAATAAGGTATTGGCTATATATAATGAGTTGGCTTCTTTTGAAAATCAGAATATTTTAATAGATGATATCGTTGCCAGTTATGAGGCGTTGCTAGCAGCGGAAGAACGAAAATTCAGTTTTGGGGAGAGCTCGTTGTTTTTGATCAATTCAAGGGAATCAAAGTTAATAGATGCGGTCTTAAAACAGAATCAAGTAGAAAATAAATATTTTACGGCGAAGGCCAAATTATTCAACAGCCTGGCCGTCAATCCTGAAAATTTGTAAGTATTCTATTTGTAACGCTACTAATGTGATCGATCAAGATATTTTAAAGTAAGCATTATGGAGTTATTATTGGAAGATATTAAAGCAAAGGGATTAAATAACGGTTATAGTTATGCCGAGTATAGGGCATTGGTTTCTGACCTAGCTGAAAAAGGAGCGTCTACCGGCCCTGAGCAAACTGAAGCACTTTCACAATATACCCAATTGAATAACAGCCGTATGCGTAGGTGGGATAAAACCTTAAAATTTACCGATGAGGTTGTTGACAAGATAAAGTCTGTGGATCAAAAAGTTTTATGGGTAGTATTATCAGAGAGCTGGTGTGGCGATGCTTCTCCTGCGCTGCCAGTTATGCATAAATTCACTGAAATCAATCCTAATATATCATTATCTATAATCTTAAGAGATGAGAACTTACATATTATGGATCAATTTTTGACCAATGGAGGTAGGTCAATACCAAAATTAATTGCCGTTGATGTTAAAGAAAATATGGTTGCGGCTACATGGGGTCCAAGATCTAAAAAGGCAACTAAGCTAGTGGAAGATTATAAGTCGGAGTACGGTAAACTAACGCCTGAATTTAAACAGGATCTTCAAATTTTTTACAATAAGGATAAGGGGCAAAGTATAGTTCAAGATCTGCTGGAATTACTTCCCTTGAAATAAATAGGTAATAGTGCCTTTTTGGGAATCTTTTTCAGAACTGTTGAATCTTGCTTTCAAAGCATAATTAATGGCGTTTTCAACAAGACATCCGTTAGATGTTCCAGAACTTTTTGCATTGTAATCTGCTTCGGTTACATAGCCTAGTGCATTTACTTCTATATTGATAACAACTTTTCCCCCTTCAATACAAGTGTATATTGGTGGGGGTAATTTATAATTATTTCTATCAACTAAAGAATAGGATACAGACGTTCGTCTGGCGGCAAGGTTATTGGTAAATTCTTTTTTTTGCGCTTCCTTTTCTCCTAAAAGCTGCTTTTTTTCTTCTCTCTTTTTGGCCAAGGCCTTTACCCTTTCAGAATAACCAGAATCGGAAATCATACTTTCAGTAGGGTCACCGTCACTCATTTCACTACGTTCTTCCATCAGCTCTTCTAAAGTCTGTAATGGTTCTGGGTTACCGTAGCTAGGTTTTGCGGTTTCGTTAAAAGCTAAATGACTTTTTATTGGATCGGCTTTCATTTCTTCATCAACCGGATCTTCTTCTTTGAGAATTTCTTCCAATACCTCTGGGTCCATGATCATTTCAACCACATAGTCTTCGTGAGATTCCTCTTGGCCACCGAACTGAATACCAAACAAAACCAGCACTACAATAGACAGGCTAAAGGTAGTGGCAAGTAATGATAATTGTTTTCTGTTCAGATTCATGAATATATAACCTTAATAATACCAAAATATTTTAGAAGATCGATAAATGGCATTTCAAAATCTGCTATTTATTTTCTTCTGGTGCCAATAATAAATCGGCGAAGTCCAAAGGGTCTTGGGCTTTATCTACGTTAAAATCACCTATTTTGGTTCTTCTAAGGGTCGTTAAATGTGCTCCGGAGTTTAATGCTTTTCCAAAATCGTGCGCCATAGACCTTATATATGTTCCTTTGCTGCATGCAATTCTAAAATGCACGTTCAAGTTGTCTATGTCGGTAATTTCAAATGCACTTACATGTACCTTTCTTTTTGGAATATCTACAGTTTTACCTTCTCTTGCCAGTTCGTACAAACGTTTACCATCTTTTTTTAATGCGGAAAAAACAGGCGGGGCTTGTTCTATTTCACCAATAAATTCATGGGTGGCAGCTTTTATAAGCTCTGGCGTTATATGATCCGTCAAAAAAGTCTCATTGATTTCGGTTTCCAAGTCATAAGAAGGTGTTGTACTGCCTAAAGTAATTATACCTGTGTATTCTTTTTCCTGACCTTGGAATTCGGTAATTTTTTTGGTGAACTTACCTGTACAAATCACCAAAAGACCTGTTGCTAAAGGATCTAACGTACCTGCGTGACCTATTTTAAATTTCTTTAAGCTGAACTTTTTTCTAATCGCCCATTTCAATTTATTGACCGCTTGAAAAGAGGACCATTCCAGTGGTTTATCGATCAATAATACTTGACCGTTTAAATAGTCTTCTTTGGTCAAATCTTTCATGAATTTGGGTGTTTTTGATGTTTTACGGATTAGTAAATCCGTAAATAACGGCGATCAATCCTACAATAAGACAATAGATGGCAAAATAGGATAACTTGCTTTTACGTACCAATTGGATCATCCAAGTACAAGCGGCAAGTCCCGCAACAAAGGCGGCAATGAATCCGGCACCCATTGCAACGTTGTTTTCCCCGTCAAAAGTTAAGTCTCCGCTCATAAGGTCTTTCGCGATCTTACCAAAAATCAATGGAACAACCATTAAGAAAGAGAATCTTGCGGCTTTAGATTTGTCTACGCCTAAAAGAACAGAGGTAGAAATAGTAGCACCACTTCGTGAAATACCGGGTAGCATAGCTATGGCTTGAGAAATGCCAACTATAAATGCATTTCCAAAACTTACTTTTTTATCGGTGTCTTTGGCTTTATCGGCAAAATATAAGAGTACAGCGGTAATGATCAACATAAAACCTACGAACCTTATATTGCCGCCAAAAAAAGCTTCTAATTGCTCTTCAAAAAACAGACCTACAAATACTGCAGGTAACATAGAGACAATTATTTTAGCAGAGAATTGGCTTTCTTCGTTCCATTTAAATTGAAACAAACCACTTATAATTTCCCAAATATCTTTTCTAAAGACTACAATGGTACTTAGTGCGGTAGCAAAATGAAGTACAACGGTGAACAATAAACTTTCTTCCTGTACAGAATTATCACCTAAAATAGCTTTACCCAATTCTAAATGACCACTTGATGAAACAGGTAAAAACTCGGTCAATCCTTGTATGATACCGAGTATAATAGCATCTAAAGTATCCAATTAATTTTTCTTTTTGTGTGGGTTCAACAAAATGGCATAAATTTCTATACCTAAGCCAATAAGCACTAAAGTAGGGGCAAGTCTTATTCTTCTAAAATTATATATTTCAGGGTTAAAAACGTTGGGGTCATCGCTGCCGCCACCGCTCATTAAAATAAATCCTATTGCAATACAGGCAAGTCCAATGAACATGAACATGTAATTCTTCTTTTGAAAAATAAATTCCTGTTTAGGTTGCTGTTCAATTTTGTTCTTTTTACTCATGCCGCAAATTTAATAATATAATTCGTCCGTTCTAAGGTTTAAGAAGCGCTGGGTGGCGAAATAGGTGCTAATGAACGAAATAAGTATACCCAGTAGAAAAACGCCTATAAATAAGGTGACTAAAATATAAGGTTCTTCTAGTAACCCTAAGTCTTCAAAATTAGTATTTACATAGTATACGACACCACCAATGGCCAACAATGCAATAGTAGCACCGATCATACCTAATTTAATATTTTGCCATATAAATGGTCTACGGATAAACGTTTTGGTAGCACCTACCATTTGCATGGTCTTTATGATGAATCTTTTTGAGTAAATAGAAAGGCGTATGGAGCTGTTGATCAGCAATACGGCAATAAAGGTGAAAATGGCGCTAGCTACTAAAATCCAGAAACCTATCTGTTCTACACTTTTTGCTACCATACTAACCAGCACCCTATCATAACTGACCTCGTCAACGAAACTTTTTTCAGAAAGTGTTGCGGCAATCTCTTCAACTTTTTCTGCGGTAACAAAATCAGCGTTTAGCTTTATGTCTATCGAGTTTTTAAGAGGGTTGTAGCCTAAGTAGTCTACAAAATCTTCCCCAATTTCTTCACTGTGTTGTTTTGCAGCTTCTTCTTTAGAAACATAGGTAGAAGACTTGGTGTATTCTGACATTGCCAAGGTTTTTTGAAGTTGTTCCACTTCAATTTCCTTGGTATTTTCTTTTAGAAATACAGAAATGGTAATCTGCTCTTTAGAGCGATCTGCCATTTTTTTGGTGTTTAAAACCAGTAGTCCTAAAATTCCCAATAGGAATAAGACCAATGCAATACTTAACACCACGGAAAAGTACGAGGAGATAAGTTTGCGTCTTTGATAATTTTCGAAAGAATTAGCCATAGTGCTTAAAAGTGCAGTAAAAATAGCAAAGTAAAGTGAAATGGTACTTAAAAAAATAAGCCTTAACGTTTTAAACTAAAGTGCCCCTTAAATTGAGCCGTGTCTGCTTCAATTAGATACCAATAGTCATCTTCTGGCATATCTTCTCCATTAAAGGTGCCATCCCAAGAGGTGGCGTTTGTGTTCCCAAATTTTATAAGCTTGCCATAACGATCATAAATAGAAATGGTGATGTTGCTAAAAGCCTCTAATCCGTCAGGTTCAAAAAAATCGTTGAACGTATCTCCATTAGGGGTAAAGAATTTTTGAATCACCAGATGATAAAAATCTTGGGTTACTACGCCACAATCTGTATTGTCCCGCACGTAAATAGTATAAAATCCACCTTCAACAGCATCAAAAATGGGGTTTTGTTGAAATGAAATTCCGTCTAGGGAATATTCAAAATTTCCATCGTTAATTGTAGTTATGCGTATTGATGCTCCATCGGATATAATGTTGTCTATTCTGGGAAGATCTATTTGTTCCACATTAAAATTTCGAATGGTAGAGCAACCATTTGCATTGGTAATGAACACATTGTAATCGCCCGGTGTGATAACATCAATTTGTTGTGTGGTTTCACCCGTGTTCCATTGATAGGCGACATTTTCAACCTCGGCATCTAAAGTGGTAAAAGAATCTTCACATAAAAATGTGCTCATGTCATCTGGTGCTATTGGTAAGGGGTTTACGGTGAGCGTTACTGCTGTTCTTGTGGTAGATGCACATACTATTTCAGTTGAGTTTGCTTCGGCATAATACGTGCCGCCGACACCAATTTCTAAATTTTGGCTATTGGATAAAATTAAATTTCCATCGGTAGGGGCGTCATACCAATTAACCGTGTAGTTATTTTGGGTGGCTACCGATAATATTCCCAATTCTCCTTCACAGACCATAATGTCCCCGTTACTTGTTGGAGCTGCTGGTATAGGTAAAACGGTAATATCAAAAACATCGGACACCACATTGCAAAGATCGTTATTGACATTGACTACATCTTCGGCAATTTTTGTTCTGAAATAGGTAGTTGTGGTTACTAATGGGGTATCTAAAATAGCACTATTCTCACCAGGAATATCTGCCCAGTTTTGTTGGTCCGTACTTTGCTGCCATTGATAGGCGTGTGTGCTAAAAACAGAAGAATCTGGTGTAGCCGTAAGTGTTCTTGAGACTCCGCCTTGGGTTTCACATACCACTAAACTTACTTCATTAGATGGTGTTGAGACCGTAACGTTGTCTCCGCATGATCTAAATAAAATGTCATCTATGGCTAAATCATTGCCACAACCGCCATTACTATTGTTTCTCATCTTTAAAATGACAGATGTTTGGCCTGGCTCGGTTTTAAAAACCAAGGCATATTGGTTCCACTCGGTGCTGCCGGTGTTGAAAATATTTCCTGTATCACCTTGGGCTAGAAGATTAGTGTCCGTTTCGTCCCAAATTTGAAAACGAACGTTAACGGGTATACTGTTGCCTTCGCAGCTATTTGCAGGTTGAAGGTTAATGAGCCAAGAAGAAAATTCATAGGTAGTGTTTTCACATAATCCCGTAACCTGACGTTGATAGAACTCCCCGGCAGTAAAACTGGCATTGACGATAAATGCTTTTCCATTGGTGTCTCCAGGGGTATGATCCTGTAATGATAGCCAATCAAAGTAATTTGTGGTGCTAGAAATAGTATAATCCCCATCATTAGGGGTAAAGGCGGTAAAGTTATATGTGGTTGTGCCAGCGGGCAAAGCTGGGCCGTTATTTGTCCCGGCACCAAAATCTTCTGTAAAAATAGGGTCGCCAGAATTGCCACCGCAAAATCCTAATTGGGCTTTCATTTCTATGGAAACCAAACAGAATATGAAAAGTAAAAAGACTAATTTTTTGGGACACATTAATTTCACGATTGTAAGATACCAAATTTAGTCAATAGGCAATAGTTCTATAGTTTGTAGAAGTAAAGCTGTTAATTAGCAATATCTTTTTAACTCTCAACGATTCAACCTATTTTTGCGACTTACAGAAAAGAAGTAACTATCATGCAATACAATTTCAACGAAATTGAGGCCAAATGGCAAAAATACTGGGCAGAAAACCAAACATTTAAAGCAGAGAATAATTCTGAAAAGGAAAAATTTTATGTGCTGGATATGTTTCCTTATCCTTCTGGTGCGGGACTCCATGTTGGTCATCCGTTAGGGTATATTGCCAGTGATATTTATGCACGTTACAAAAGACATAAAGGTTTTAATGTATTGCATCCGCAAGGGTATGATTCTTTTGGGTTGCCTGCAGAGCAATATGCCATACAAACAGGTCAGCATCCTGCAATAACCACTGCAGCCAATATTAAAACATATAGAAGACAATTAGATCAATTAGGTTTCTCTTTTGATTGGAGCAGGGAAGTAAGAACTTCTAGTCCTGAGTATTATAAATGGACACAATGGATATTCATTCAAATATTCAATTCTTGGTATAATACCGATACGGATAAGGCGGAAGATATAGATACTTTAATTTCAGTATTTGAGGCAGAAGGCAATGCCAATGTAAATGCGGTTTGCGATGATGACATTGCTATTTTTTCTGCGGAGGACTGGATCAATTTTTCTGATGTTGAAAAGCAAGAAATTCTTTTAAAATATAGATTAACGTACTTAGCGGATACCGAGGTAAACTGGTGCCCGGCATTGGGTACGGTTTTGGCAAATGACGAAATAGTAAACGGAGTGTCAGAACGTGGTGGCCACCCTGTGGTTCGTAAAAAGATGACCCAATGGAGCATGCGTATATCTGCCTATGCACAACGTTTGTTAGACGGACTGGATAAGATAGATTGGCCCCAGCCCTTGAAAGATTCGCAAACGAATTGGATTGGAAGAAGTCAAGGTGCATCGGCTATTTTTAATGTGAAAGACCATGATGAAAAAATAGAGGTTTTTACCACAAGACCCGATACTATTTTCGGAGTCTCTTTTATGACGTTGGCTCCAGAGCACGAATTGGTTGGTAAAATAACTAAGGCGGAGCAGAAAGCTGAGGTAGAGGCATATATTGAGGCAACGGCAAAACGCAGCGAGCGTGATCGTATGGCAGATGTAAAAACCATTTCCGGTGCATTTACAGGTGCCTATGCAGAGCACCCATTTACAAAAGAGCCTATTCCTATTTGGATCGGTGATTATGTATTAGCGGGTTATGGAACAGGCGCGGTAATGTCCGTACCATGTGGTGATCAGCGCGATTATGATTTTGCAAAGCATTTTAATATTGATATTCCTAATGTATTCGAAGGTGTAGATATTTCTGAGGAAGCTTTTGCTGATAAGGAAAAAACGGTTATTGCAAATTCTGATTTCTTGAACGGATTACCGTATAAGAAAGCCATGAAATTGGCAATCTATGAGTTAGAGAAAATAGGACATGGTGAAGGAAAAATAAATTATCGTTTGCGCGATGCTGTTTTTAGTCGTCAAAGATATTGGGGAGAACCTTTCCCTGTATATTATGTAGATGATATGCCGCAGATGATTGCAAAAGAACATTTGCCAATTGAGTTACCAGAAGTGGAAAAGTATCTACCTACTGAAACTGGTGAGCCACCATTAGGTAACGCTGAGGTGTGGGCTTGGGATACCGTTGCTAATAAAGTTGTCAATAATAGCGAGATAAATAATACCACTGTATTTCCATTAGAACTGAATACCATGCCGGGTTGGGCAGGTAGTTCGCAGTATTTTAATAGATATATGGATCCGCATAATAGCGAGGAGATATTTTCTAAAGATGCTATTAACTACTGGCAAGATGTAGATTTATATATAGGTGGTAGCGAGCACGCAACAGGGCATTTGTTATATAGCCGTTTCTGGCAAAAATTCATGTTCGATAAAGGTTTGGTACCTAAAGATGAGTTTGCTAAAAAACTGATCAACCAAGGAATGATTACGGGGACTAGTGCTTTTGTATTCAGAATAGTACCTGTTTTTAAGTATAATAACGAAGAAGTTCCGTTAGGTGGAGTTGTGTTGTTCCTTTCTAGAGGGCAAATTAATAAAGGAAAAGTGGAAAATGAAGAAGTTACTGAACTTGTTAAACAAAAATGGGATGAGTTTGTAAATTCTTTAGTTAAATCAGGTGAGAGATATGAAGAATTTAAGGGGATTAGTTCAAAACTTGATAAGGGAAAAATTTGGGTTGATACTAATTTAAACAATGTTCAAATACTGCATGCCGATGTTTCTCATGTGAATTCATCAAATGAACTTGATATAGAATCTTTTAGAAGTTGGCGAGAGGAGTATAAGTATGCAGTTTTTATAGGAGAAAAAGGAGAGATTATAAAAGATGAAAATGATAAGTATTTAGTAACTCGCGAAGTCGAAAAAATGTCCAAATCCAAATACAACGTAGTAAATCCAGATGCTATTTGTGAAGAATATGGTGCAGACAGTTTGCGTTTGTATGAAATGTTCTTAGGTCCGTTAGAGCAATCTAAACCTTGGAACACGGCAGGTATTACTGGAGCACATGGTTTTTTAAAGAAACTGTGGAAATTGTACACGCCATTTTTAGATGAAACTGCGATTGCTGAGCGTAGCCGAAGTGAAGAAGAGCCTTCTAAAGAATCTTGGAAAACATTGCACAAGACCATTAAAAAGGTAGAAGAGGATATTGAAAACTTCAGTTTTAATACATCGGTATCTACTTTCATGATCTGTGTAAATGAACTTTCAGCTCAAAAATGTGTCAGCAGAAAAGTGTTGGAGCCATTGGCAATATTGGTATCGCCATATGCGCCACATATTGCGGAAGAATTGTGGAGCAAATTGGGTCATTCAGATTCTATTGCTACGGCACCATTCCCAAAATTTGAAGAAAAGTATATCAAGGAAAGTGATAAAGAATATCCGATATCCTTTAACGGTAAAATGAAATTTACCATGCAGTTGTCTTTAGATTTAAATAAAGACGAAATAGAGGCGGCGGTTATGTCACATGAAAAAACCCAACAACAATTGGCAGGGCGTACTCCTAAAAAGGTGATTGTAGTACCTGGTAAAATTGTAAATATCGTTGGTTAATTCTTAGGTAGTATAACTAGAAAAGAGGCAATGGGAATTGCCTCTTTTTTTTGCGTTAAATATTCATCAAGGTAATAGCTAATTTTTGAAGTTTAATTGAATAATTCATCACAAAATGAAATGCACCCCCTAAAAAATAGGGGTATAGTGGTTATAAAATGATAATTATGACATGAGACCCCTGTGTTTTATCGAATTATTGTTTGATATATGACTAATTAGTATCAATTTTGCAGAGTAATATAAAATGATAAATCATGATTGTTGGTATTCCAAAAGAAATTAAGAACAATGAAAGCAGGGTAGGTATGACGCCGGCCGGTGTTTTCGAATTGGTAAAGAACAACCACAAAGTATATGTACAGTCAGAGGCTGGTGAAGGCAGTGGTTTTTTCAATCAAGATTATCAACAAGCTGGTGCAATTATTCTTGATACGATCGGGCAGGTATATGCCATGAGCGAAATGATCGTAAAGGTCAAAGAGCCTATAGAAGAAGAGTACGATCTAATTCAAGCAGGGCAAATACTATTTACATATTTTCATTTTGCATCTAGTGAAGCATTGACAAAGGCAATGATCAAACAAAAAGCCATTTGTATAGCGTATGAAACCGTTGAAGATGAAGAAGGGACTTTGCCACTTTTAACGCCCATGTCAGAGGTTGCAGGTAGAATGGCCATACAACAAGGTGCAAAATATTTGGAGAAACCTGTAAAAGGACGTGGAGTACTTTTGGGAGGTGTTCCAGGTGTTGCTCCAGGTAAGGTTTTGGTATTGGGTGCAGGTGTAGTGGGTATACAAGCTGCTAAAATGGCAGCAGGCCTAGGTGCGCATGTTACTATTTTGGATATTAACATGAAGCGCTTGCGTTATGTAAATGATGTAATGCCGCCACATGTGGTAACAGAATTCTCAAACGAGTTTAATATTAGAAAATTAATTAAAACGCACGACTTAATTATAGGTGGTGTTTTGTTGAAAGGTGCTAAAGCTCCTAATTTGATTACTAGAGACATGTTGAAAGAAATGAGACCAGGAACTGTAATCGTGGATGTTGCGGTAGATCAAGGCGGATGCGTTGAAACTACCAGGCCTACCACGCATGAAGATCCTATTTATATCATTGATGATGTGGTGCATTATTCTGTAGCTAATATGCCAGGTGCGGTACCTTATACGTCTACCATGGCATTGACCAACGTAACTTTGCCTTACGCGTTAAAGTTGGCTAATTTAGGTTGGGAAGCAGCCTGTGAAAAAGATGCATCTTTACATAAGGGATTAAATATTGTAGAAGGCAAAGTGGTATATCAAGAGATAATGGAAGCTTTTGGTTGGGAAGAGATTGTAGCCTAATCTGTACAAATTGTCAGTAAAATATGCCTCGTCATATCCGAAAGGAATTTGGCGGGGTTTTTGCTTTTATACATGTAGATTCATAATTAAGTATGAATCTTTAGTATATTTAATCGATTTAAAATTAGAAAAGTTATGATGGGATATTATATATTGATCGGGGCTATAGCTTTGGTCAGCTGGTTAGTTAGTAATAAATTAAAGAGTAAGTTCAAGCATTATTCTAAGGTGCATTTGCAAAATGGAATGAGTGGTGCCGAGATTGCTGAAAAGATGTTGGCGGATCATGGCATACGCGATGTAAAAGTGGTATCTACTGCTGGTATGCTTACAGATCACTACAACCCAAAAAATAAAACGGTCAACTTAAGCGAAGGTGTGTATAATCAAAGAAATGCTGCTGCAGCTGCGGTGGCCGCTCACGAAGTAGGGCATGCCGTACAGCATGCACAAGCCTATGAGTGGTTGGGTATGCGATCAAAATTGGTGCCTATTGTTAGTGTAACCTCTGGGATGTCTATGTGGGTTGTGTTTGGTGGTTTGGCATTGGGTGCCGCAGCCGGTGTTGGTTTTGGTTATTGGGTAGCTGTTGCCGGTCTAATAATGATGGGTATGGCAACACTGTTCAGTTTTGTAACCTTGCCTGTTGAATATGATGCAAGTAATAGGGCATTGGCATGGCTTAAGAATAAGAACGTTGTTACTCCACAAGAGTATGAAGGCTCAGAGGATGCTCTAAAATGGGCGGCACGTACATATTTAGTTGCTGCTATTGGGTCATTGGCAACTTTGGTCTACTGGGGGCTTCAAGTATTTGGAGGAAGAGACTAAACGTAAAGTATAAGTATAAAAAAAGGGGAGCTTACTTTTGTAAGCTCCCCTTTTTAAGTTAAATGAGTTATTTATTTAATACGCTCATCAATTAATTTAAGGGCAATTCCTTCTCTACCGATTACTTCAAATAGGTCTAGAATATCTCTCATAGATTTCTCTTCTTCTAATTGTTCTTTTACAAACCACTGTAAGAAATTCTCAACAGCAAAATCTTCGGTCTTTTTCGCCAAAGAAATGATTTTGTTGATCGAATTGGTTACGGCAATTTCTTGCTCTAATGCAGTTTCAAAAATTTCCTCTAAAGAAGAGAAGTCATGATTTATATTCGATATTTCCGGTGAAATTGCATTGCCACCACAATCGTTGATGAATTTGAAAATTTTCATCATGTGTTCACGTTCTTCATTTGCTTGTCGGTAGAAAAATTCTGCACTACCGGTATATGAATGCTGATCACACCATGATGCCATTGCTAAATAAGATGAAGAAGCCTTGCCTTCCATCTGTATTTGGTCATTAAGGGCATCTAAAGATGTTACCTTAATACTCATGTTTAATCTCGCTATATCTTTCATTTCTCTTAAAATTTAGTATAAAAGTAACGACTATAATATGAATTATAGTATTTGGGTCTTAATTTGAATTTGATTTAAGACCAATTATAAATAAGAAAACCGGGTAAACTTTAAGGTGTGGTTACTATGTGGTCTATATCAAGCGATATAAAACTATAGTCTACCAACGTTTTTAAGTCTAAAAGCTCAATGGTATTTAATATGAATAAGTGCTCTTTGTTGCAAAGCATTAATACTTCAAAACCATGTTTGTTAAGGTCAGAATCAAAATGATTTTCTATTGAAATATTTTGCACTTTGTTGCGTAGGGCAAGCAACTGGCAAAAAGATAGTTTAATGGTCTTTTGGTTCATGTCAAGGTAATGACATTTCTCTTTATCGGATTGATAAAGCGTATAAAATTTAGATTGAAAAACCACTTTCATAGGGCAAATCTAAAGCTTATTTAGATTAAATCAAAATATTAAATAGTGATTTGCCTGTCGATCTGTTGTGCCAATGAAATAAAGGTTTCTGTTCTTGAAACTCCCTCTATTGCTTGAATTTCCTTGTTTAACACTTGCATTAAATGTTCGTTGTCACGACAAAGTACTTTAATAAGAATAGACCAGTTTCCGGTAGTATAATGGCACTCTAACACTTCGGGTATTTTTTCAAGTTGTTTTACTGCCATTGGGTTGCTCATAGCTTTATCTAAATAAATGCCAATATACGCCATGGTAGTATAACCCAATGATTTAGGATTGACAATAAATTTAGAACCTGATAAAAGTCCAGATGCTTCTAGTTTTCTTAGTCGCTGATGTATTGCCGCCCCAGATATGCCAATACTTCTAGCAATTTCTAGTACTGGTTTACGAGCGTCTTCCATTAGAAATCGTAAGATCTTTTTGTCAATTCCGTCAATTTTAGCCAAAGAAGTAGGTGTTTTCATATATCGTTAAATCAATAACCCCAATCCATAGAATAGATTGGAGGTGAGCTTATGAATATGTTTATTATTTCAAGGAAAGCCTTAAAGAAATTGCATCTTCAATAAGGAATCAAAACATAAATGTACTTATTTGGTTTCAGAATGATAGTTAAAATACCTTATGTAATTACAGAATTGGGGTTGTACCCTAAATAAGGTACCTCATATTCCTTGAAATTTACACCATAAGTTTCCAGTTCCTTCAATATAGGTTCATAAACCTCTTTAGAAATGGGTATTTGAACTCCCGGTGTTGTTATTTCGCCATTAAGTATTTTTAATGCTGCCATGGCTACGGGTAAACCAACTGTTTTTGCCATGGCGGTAAAGGTTTGGTTCTCACCTGTTACCACCAATTTAGAATCAATTTGTTTTTTTTCTCCATCTAATTCATAACCAAATTTATGGTACATAACGATCATATCTTTTTCTTCGGCTTTAAGTGTCCAGCTATCTTCAAGAATTTTTTGAAGTGCTTGAGCTGGGGTGGCGTTTGGTATACCTAGTACTTTAGTTTGATCAAATATGTTGAGTTCAAGTAATTTATCCCATCTAATATCATCTTGGTCAAGTTTTAAGTAATGTCTTAGTTTAAGTTCTACGGAATCTGTAGGAGAATAAGGAAGAAATAGGTTAATGAATTCCCTGTAACTCATGTTTTCTGAGTTCTCAATGGAGTAAGTGTCATCTGTAACCCCTAATTGTATAAACATGTTCCATGCTTTGGAAAACCCTACACGGCGCATGGTACCTCTATATATGGTTAGGGCGTCTTGTAATTGGTAAGCTTCTCTATAGTTCAGTGAATCACGGTTGGCATAACCTTCAAATCTTCCGTAACCTTCAATTTCAAAAAATTCTGTTCTTCTAAAAAGTCTGTGGTAAGGTATGTATTTATAGGTGCCTTCCTGTATAAACTTAGCCGTGCCACCTTGTCCTGCGAGCACTACATTTCTTGGGTTCCAAGTAAATTTATAGTTCCATAGGTTGTTATCATGTTCAGGGGCAACAAGACCGCCACAAAAAGATTCAAACAGTATAATTTTGCCTCCTTTTTCACGAATACGGTCTATAACTTGCATGGCACTCATATGATCAACCCCTGGATCTAAACCTATTTCGTTCATAAAAACCAATCCGTTTTCCTTTACCTTATCATTTAAGCCCAATAATTGAGGGCTAACGTAAGATGCTGTGACTAAATGCTTCTTCAGTTGAACACAATCTTCTGCAACCTTAATGTGGAAATGGGCAGGTAGCATAGAAATAACCAAGTCAGAAGCTGCAATAGAATCCTTTCGCTCCGTTTCATTAAAAATATCTAAACCAATAACGGTACAATGGCTATGATTGGCAATAGATGTTGGTATGGCAGCGGGATTTATATCGCCAATAGTAATATGTAGATTTTCTGTGGTTGCTTTGCCTAATAGGTAGTCTAATAAATAGGAGGTAGATTTACCTGCGCCTATAACAAGAATTTTTCGCATCATACGATTTCAGTATTTTTGATTGGTAAGGATTTACTAAGGTATCAAATTGTTACATTTATAAAAAAAGTTATAGTTAAAGTTATGAAAAAAACAATTTTAACAACTGCATGCGTATTTGGAATGCTGGCGGTGGTGTTTGGAGCTTTTGGTGCACATGGGTTGAAGAAATTGGTAGATACCCAAGCAGTGACGACGTTTGAAACCGGGGTAAGGTATCAAATGTATCATGCTTTTTTCTTATTTGCGCTTGGTCTGTTGCCAAAAGAATTTCTAAAGTCAGAAAAAACAATTTATATATGCACGTTTATAGGAGTGCTATTGTTTTCATTCTCCATATACCTGTTGTCTTTGAATTCGCTATTTAGTATTGACCTCAAGGTAATTGGACCACTAACACCGATCGGAGGACTTTTCTTGATAGCGGCATGGTTGATCTTGGGTTATAATATATTAAGGTCTAAAATTGTGAAATAGCCGGCTAAATAGCTCTAGTTAGTTCTTAAATAACGTATTTTCAACCCGTTAATGGTGCTTTTATGAGTAAAACTAAATTATTGGGTCTGGTTTTGGGTCCTGTTTCCTTTATACTTATTCTGTTCTTTTTTCGTCCCGAAGGTTTGTCCGTACAGGCAAATGCCGTATTGGCATCTACCATTTGGATAGCTATTTGGTGGATAACCGAAGCAATTCCTATTGCGGTAACTGCATTGCTGCCCTTGGTGTTGTTTCCGTTATCAGGTGGTTTGGATCTATCGTCAACATCTGGCGCGTTTGGTCATAAGTATGTCTTTTTATATATGGGGGGCTTTATAATCGCCATTGCAATAGAAAAATGGAATCTACATAGAAGAATAGCGCTGAATATTATCAATTTAATAGGTTCTGATATTAGAAAGATAATTTTAGGTTTTATGATGGCAACTGCATTTTTGTCCATGTGGATCTCCAATACGGCTACGGCAGTGATGATGTTGCCCATTGGCTTGGCTATAATTAAACAATTACAGGATAACCCAGATACCGTAGAAGATGAAAACCAGACCTTTGGTAAGGCATTGATGCTGGCAATAGCCTACAGTGCATCTATTGGTGGTGTTGCAACCTTAATAGGTACTCCGCCCAATTTAGTGTTGGCAGGGGTCATATTGGATACCTATGGTTATGAAATAACGTTTATGCAATGGTTTGCTTTTGGTTTGCCTATTTCCGTTATCCTAATTTTTATCTGTTGGAAATACTTGACCAAATATGCCTTTAGCTTTAAACAAAAGTCTTTTCCGGGCGGGAAACAAGAAATACAACGCTTATTGTCAAGTCTTGGCAGAATAACTTATGAAGAAAAGGTCGTTGCCTTGGTATTTGCCTTGACCGCATTCTGTTGGATTACACGGTCAGTTTTATTACAAAAACTGCTACCAGCGCTTGATGATACCATAATAGCCATATTTTTTGCTATTGTGTTGTTTTTAATTCCTTCAAAGAAAAAAGGTGAGCAATTGATCAACTGGGAAGAAGCGGTAAAAATGCCTTGGGGAATTATTCTACTTTTTGGGGGCGGTATGGCCTTGGCCAAAGGTTTTGAATCTAGTGGACTAGCCGAGTGGATAGGTGGTCAAATGACAACTTTATCGGGTCTACCAATACTTATACTCATATTGGTATTGATAGCTTCGGTCAATTTTTTAACCGAGATAACCTCTAACTTGGCTACGACCGCAATGTTACTGCCGGTATTGGCGCCAATGGCCTTGACCATAGATGTGCACCCTTTTGTGTTAATGGTAGGGGCGGCGGTTGCGGCATCATGTGCTTTTATGTTGCCGGTTGCCACACCACCCAATGCCGTAGTCTTTGGTTCTGGTTACCTGCGAATTCCGGATATGGTAGGTAAGGGTTTATTTATGAATATAATTTCTATTTTTATATTGACCTTTTTTGTATATTTTATTCTCCCAGAATTATGGGATATCTCAATAAATAGTTTCCCCCAGAAATTTAAATAAATGAAACTATTACTAATTCCAGATAAATTTGAAGGCTCTCTAACGAGTGAAGCTTTTGCAGATGCATTTGTTTCCGGTATGAAAAAATTAGGGAAGCCTTTTAGTACCCAATATATTAAGGCAACCGATGGTGGAGAAGGGTTTTTAAATACCGTAGCAAAATATAGGCCATGTATTTCTGTTGATGTAATCAGTGAAAACCCAAAAGGTGAGCCAATACGATCGTACTACCTATATAATAAGCAGAGTAATTCCGCATATATAGAATTGGCAAATACTTCTGGTCTGCAATTGTTGTCCTATGATGAGCGAAACCCAATGCTTACTAGTACTTATGGAACAGGATTACAAATAAAAGATGCTATAGGGAAAGGTATTAAACATATTTATATAGGTCTTGGCGCAAGTGCTACCAATGATGGTGGAATTGGGATAGCCAGTGCTCTTGGATATGATTTTTTAGATGATAAGGGAGAAGTGCTAATGCCTTTGGGGTCAAGTTTGCAATTAATTAAATCCATAGACGAATCTAGAGTTATAGCACAATTGAAAGATGTAGACATTTTTATGGTTCATGATGTTGCTAATCCATTATTTGGTAAAGACGGTGCAGCTTTTGTTTATGCAAAATATAAAGGGGCAAGCGAAAATTCTATAATGGAATTGAATAAGGGTTTAATAAGGCTGAACAAAGTAGTTTCAGAAAAATATAAAGTATTTTATAATGATTTGCCGGGTGCAGGGGCTGCGGGTGGAGCAGCTTTTGGGTTGAAAACGTTTTTAAGTGCCAAAGGTTTGGGAGCCATGGACTTTAGTGTTGAATTATCTGGATTAAAACAACTGTTGAATCAAGAAAAATTTGATTATATCATAACTGGCGAAGGTAAAATAGATGAGCAAAACCTGAACAGTAAATTATTACAAGGAGTAATTAAACTTGGTAAAAATTATAAAATCCCGGTAATCACAATTTGTGGAGCACTACAAATATCAAAAGATGCTTTAAAGAGTAAAGGTGTTTTTGATGTATTGGAAATACAAGATACCAGTAAGGATCTTGATTATAATATGAAGAATGCCGCCCAACTTTTATCCGCTAAAACTGCAGAATATTTCATCTAAAAATTAGTAAAAAAAAGTCGTTTTTTTATTTATTTCTTAAAATTTTAAGGTGTAAATAACAATAATGCAATTATAATACGTTATTGCTTTATAATGTGTATTGAAAAATATAAAGTGCCTGCGAATAATTTTCCTTTTTACTCAATCTTTAATTGAATTCGTATTTCTTCGTGAAAAGGTGCTAATTGGACTCTGAAAATCAGAGGTTCAGCTTTTATTTTTTTAGTTTTACACGAACAAATTTTCTAAAGCATGAAAAGCTCAATGACAAATGCGAATACCATATCCCTAAAAAATTATGGGATTACACACGCCAATTTTCATTATCAAGAAACCCCTGAACAGCTTCAAAAAGCAACTCTGGAAATGGACATGGGAGTTGAAACCAGTAACGGAACACTTGCGGTCAAAACCGGTGAATTTACAGGCAGATCTCCTTTGGATAGATTTATAGTTAAAGATGATATCACAAAAGATAAGGTCTGGTGGGGTAATATCAATATTGCATTTGAAAAAGAAAAATTTCATGCACTATATACTAAGGTAATAGACTATTTAAACGAAAAAGAACTTTTTGTTAGAGATAGTTATGCCTGTGCAGATGAGGATTATAAATTGAATATAAGGGTCATTAATGAGTATTCTTGGTCTAATATGTTTGCGTATAATATGTTTTTACGACCTACCGAGGCGGAATTGGAAGATTTTACTCCAGAATGGACGGTAATTAATGCACCCGGTTTTATGGCAGATCCTGCTGTTGATGGTACAAGACAACATAACTTTGCTATTTTAAATTTCACCGATAAAATTGCTTTGATCGGTGGTACGGGTTATACGGGTGAGATTAAAAAAGGAATTTTCTCTGCATTGAACTTTATTTTACCGGTATATAAAGAAACATTGCCAATGCATTGCTCGTCAAATGTTGGTGAGGATGGTGATACAGCAATCTTTTTTGGACTATCAGGCACGGGTAAAACAACCTTGTCAACTGATCCCAATAGAAAACTAATAGGTGATGATGAACATGGTTGGACCAGTAGAAATACCGTTTTTAATTTTGAAGGCGGTTGTTATGCCAAGGTCATTAACTTGTCTGAAGAGCAAGAGCCAGAAATTTATGGTGCCATTAAGCCAGGGGCAATTCTGGAAAATGTGGTTTTAGATGATAAGGGTAATGTTGATTTTTCAGATACTTCAATTACTCAAAATACAAGGGTGAGTTATCCAATTCATCATATTGATAATATTCAGCAGCCATCAATTGGTAAGAATGTGAAGAATATTTTCTTTTTGACCGCTGATGCTTTTGGTGTGCTACCTCCAATATCTAAATTAACTCCTAGTCAAGCTGCATACCACTTTATTTCTGGTTATACGGCAAAGGTGGCAGGTACAGAAGCTGGTGTTGTAGAGCCGGTACCATCATTTTCTGCATGTTTTGGAGCTCCGTTTATGCCTTTGCACCCAACTAAGTATGCAGAAATGCTAAGTAAGAAAATGAAAGAGTCTGGTGTAGATGTATGGCTAGTAAATACGGGTTGGACAGGTGGTCCTTATGGAGTGGGAACTCGAATGAAATTAAAGTATACAAGAGCAATGATCTCAGCTGCCTTAAGTGGAGAGTTAGGTCTTTATTCTTATGATAAATACCATATACATTCAGTATTCGGTGTTGCACAGCCAAGAGAGTGTCCTGGGGTACCAACATCGGTTTTGAGTCCTAGAGCTACTTGGAACGATGATGAAAAATATTACACCACTGCGTTTAAGTTGACAAATGCTTTTAGGGAAAACTTTAAAAAGTTTGAAAGTTATGCCAGTGAAGAAATAAGAAGGGGCGGACCACAACGGTACGCGTTTTAGGAGATAAAAAAAAGCCTTGCATTGCAAGGCTTTTTTTTATGTATGTAGTTCGTTATTTGTTAACGCTCATAATATATTTCTGTAACGCCATAGTCATAGATGGTGTTTCTGGCGTTGGGGCTTTAATATCTATTCTTAACCCTGCGTCTGTTGCAGCATCTACGGTAGAATTTCCAAATACGGCTATTCTAGTATTTTTCTGGTCAAAATCTGGAAAATTCTGTAGTAAAGATTCAATACCGGACGGACTAAAGAAAACTAAAATGTCATAATAAACATTTCTTAGATCGGACAAGTCGCTTATAACGGTTTTGTAAAAAATTGCTCTTTTCCAATTGATGCCTAAAGATTCTAATGTTTCGGGCACATCTGGCTTTAATACATCAGAAGAAGGAAGTAGGAATTTTTCATCTTTGTACTTCTTGATCAATGGTACCAAATCGGCAAATAATCTTTTTCCAACGTATATTTTACGTTTTCTATAGACCACGTACTTTTGAAGGTAATAGGCAACCGCTTCAGATTGGCAGAAGTATTTCATTGAATCTGGCACTTTAAAGCGCATTTCATCCGCAATTCTAAAGAAATGATCTACTGCATTTCTACTGGTTAAGATAATCGCGGTAAAATCGTTCAGATCTATCTTTTGCTGGCGAACTGTTTTTGCGTCAACTCCTTCTACATGAATGAACGGTCTAAAATCAACCTTTACTTTCTCTTTGTCGATAAGCTTGGAATAGGGGGAGTTTTCCATTTTTGGCTCAGGTTGAGAGACCAAAATCGTTTTTACTTTCATATGCTGCACTATTTTAGAAAGCTTCCCATAATAACTAAGGGTGCAATTTCGAGTGCGCAAAGGTACAAAATAAAATAGAAAAAATAGGTGCTTATAAATTTTTGATAGTTGTTCAGAACTGTTATCCAACCAATTATATTGATAACTAAAAATAAAATTAAAGCTATGATTATGATAATTTTTGAGTCTATAAAAACATAAGCTAAAAATACGTTGGCTATAAACAGAATAATGCCAGAATAATTTAAGTAAGTTAATTTCTTAAATATCAGCTCGTTAAACGTATTGTATGAATTAAAAATGAATCCGTTAAAAAGCTGAGCCATGGTTTTTGTACCAATAAATAAGAAAACCCCTGCAAGTAGTAAAGGAAAAATATATGGGTTTTTTGCTTCGGTAGGATTAAAATAAGAACGCCAAATAAAAAAAATAAAAAGTGTAGAATTGATCACTTGAAACACGCTCATTAGAAAATGAAACCAATTAAACAGTTTTTCTTTCTTGGTGTACATGCTAATGTACTTGTTGTTGAACGGTAGTATTATAAAATTTAAAAAACGTGGATAATAGATGCTTTTTGCAATTATAGGGAACAAGAGACTAGCCATAAGGGTTATGGTAATCCAATCGGTTTGTCCAAATGTTCTTGCAATGGGTTCCATTATTTTACGGGAATTGGTTTTCCGTTTAGACCGTATAAAAGGTCATTTTCAGAAATCACAACCCTAAAGTAGCCAATATTTTCTGTTTTAGTTTTTGGTAGTTGAAATTTAAATACCGTAGTATCTTGCTTTTTCAAAGTTGTAATGCCATTAAGCAAAGTTTCTGGGGATATTCGTAAGGTTTCTAATGGATGTTTATAGTTATCCATGTACGTTACGGCGAATTTCAGTTTTTTAAGGTTTATGTCTTCTTTGTAAGGATTATATACTTTTAGGCCAATAGCCTTATCCGTATGCAATTTTACCTCATCATCTTCAATAATACAATCTAATTTGCGGTATGATTGAAAGTTAGAAATGTATTTACCTTTGTAGAGTCCGCCATCTTCTCTTGTATAGGTAAATGCAGGGTTGTTTAAATATTTAGAAACATAGGCAACATCTTTACCGCGCACTTGCTCTTCTGTATCGTTTATAGAATATTGATTTTTACGGTACATAAAGTTGTTTAAGGAAAACGTAGGTGTGCCATTTGTATAAAATGAATACATGGGGGCGTTTCTGTACGAGTTTTCAAACACTACCGGTATGTTACCAACCTCATCTTCAATGGCTTTTGCCCATTCTTTATTGCCGTGGCTTTCATAATAGAAATTAAAGAGCAAGGGCTGGTAGGCAAGTCCCATTCTCAAATAAAGTATTAAAACGGTATTGATGAGTCCTAATCTAAAAATCCAGGTTAAGGCTTGTTTGTTTTGTAGCATGTAGTTAAAAGCAATAACTACAAGAGGTATACAGACAATGATGATCCATTGTGTTTGTACTCTTCTATTGAAGCTAGAAATAAAAAAGAAAATCAAAACTCCGTAAGTTAGATATATTAGAGCTTTATTAAAGAGATCGTTGCCTTTGGTTTTAAAAAGTGCCTTATAGATAAAAGGAAAAGTTAGACCAAAGATAGCAACCAGGTTTACGAGAAAACCTAAAGTGTATTTTTCAAAACTATAAGCCGCATTGGGGCGTTCGTATAAATGATATTTAATGGATACAAAATCATTTTCATAAAGCCAGTAAAAATGAGGGGCATAACAACCTAATGCAACTATGACCGCTAACCAAGCATATTTGTTGGTAGTAAGTTTTAGGTTTGATAATAGCACAAAGAAAATTACCAAAACGGCATGATACTTACTGTACATTAACGCAGCCATAAAAACACCCATTAAAATGGCCAGGCCCCAAGTGTTTTTTTTGATGAAATGCTTATATGTCAACAAAAAACAACTTGTAAAAAATAAGAGAGGCGTATCTGGTAGAGTGAAAAAACCGTAGGCATTAAGCAGTGTCATGGAAAAAACCAGAACAAAATAGTGGGTAATGTAATCGTTCTTTTTTGGATTGTCTATCATTAACCACAGTAGAATAATATTGACGGCAGAAAGAATGCAGCTTATAAAGCGTACGCCAAGCTCACCATTAAAAAAGAAACTGCTGAGTTTTACCAGTAGGGCCACCATGGGTGGATGATCAAAATAGCCCCATGCCATTTTTTGGCTGTAATACCAGTAGTAAGCTTCATCAAAAATGAGTTGCGTAAAACTAGATTGAACAAGGTTTAGAATGAAAATTGCAGCCAAAAAAAAATAAAACTGCATGGGTATTTTAGTCAACATTTGCATAAAGTACTAAGTGGTAAAATTACAAATTTAAGACTACCTACCTAGATTAAATATTTCATAAAGATATTGTAGGCCATTTTAAGACGACTTTTAAAACCTTACTTTTGTCCAAACACCTAGAATTATCTTATGTCCAGTAGTATAGTAATCATACCTACTTATAATGAAATAGAAAATGTAGAGGCTATAATTAGGGCTGTATTTGTGTTGCAGAAAGAGTTTCATGTACTTATAGTAGATGATAATTCGCCAGATAAAACAGGAGATTGCGTTCGTGGACTGCAAGAAGAGTTTAAAGGAAGACTCTTTTTAGAAACTAGATTGGAGAAATCTGGTTTAGGTACTGCTTATATTCACGGTTTTAAATGGGCAATTGCAAAAGGCTACGATTATATTTTTGAGATGGATGCGGATTTCTCGCACACTCCATCAGACTTGTTAAGGCTTTTAAAGGCTTGTGAGAACGGGGCGGATCTTGCAGTGGGGTCTCGTTATAAAAAAGGGGTAAATGTGGTGAACTGGCCTTTGTATAGGGTGTTGTTATCCTATGGTGCATCAATTTATGTAAAATTGGTCACCGGTATGCGGGTAGATGATCCAACAGCGGGTTTTGTTTGCTATAGGAGAGAGGTGTTAGAAGCTATCAACCTAGACTCGGTTCGTTTTGTAGGCTACGCATTTCAAATAGAAATGAAATTTAGGGCGTACTTAAAACATTTTAAGATAGAAGAAGTTTCCATTATTTTTAGAGATCGGGTATTGGGAAAATCAAAAATGAGCTCGTCAATCATTAGTGAAGCGATTTGGGGAGTGTTTATAATGAAAATGAGAAGTTTATTTCTGAAAAATAAGTTTTAAATATGGGTAAAATAGTATTGAAGAACGGTACAATTGTTAATGAGGGAATAGTACAGGAAAAAGATATTCTAATAGTTGATGATGTAATTTCAAAAATAGCCGATGATATTTCTGATGCGGCTGCAGAGGTTATAGATGTTGCCGGTATGCATATTTTACCTGGGGTCATAGATGATCAGGTACATTTTAGAGAACCGGGCCTTACCCATAAGGGAACTATAGCAACAGAAAGTAGAGCGGCACTTGCCGGCGGTATAACTACGTTTATGGAGCAACCCAATACTACGCCGCAAACAACTACCATAGAGAAATTGGAAGAAAAGTTCGCAACTGCATCAAACTCTGCGTTTGCAAATTATTCTTTTCTATTTGGGGGAACCAATGATAATTTAGAGGAATTAAAAAGACTTGATAAAAATGCCTGTTCGGGAATAAAGTTGTTCTTAGGTTCTTCAACGGGCAATATGTTGGTAGATGATGAAAAAGTCATTGAAAACATATTCAGTAATACAGAGATGGTCATTTCTGCACATTGTGAAGATGAAACGACCATACGTGAAAATCTTGCGAAGTACAAAGCGGAGTATGGTGATGATATTCCGGTAGAGATGCATCCTATTATACGAAGTGAAGAAGCATGTTATTTGTCTTCATCAAGAGCAATTGCATTAGCTAAAAAAACAGGGGCAAGGTTGCATGTGTTTCATTTGTCTACCGGAAAGGAAACTGATCTGTTCCGTAACGATATTCCGTTAGGGCAAAAGAAAATTACGGCAGAAGTATGTATACATCATCTTTGGTTCTCAGATGCTGATTATGCAAATAAAGGAACACTGATCAAGTGGAACCCGGCGGTTAAAACCGCCAAGGATCGCGTTATGCTCTGGAATGCCTTGTTAGATGATAGAATAGATGTAATTGCAACAGATCACGCACCTCATTTATTAGAGGAAAAAAACAATGTTTATACTAAGGCACCTTCTGGCGGACCATTGGTACAACATGCCTTGAACGCAATGCTTGAAAAGGTCAAGGACGGTACCATTACCTTAGAAAAAATGGTACAGAAAATGTGTCATAATCCTGCAATATTGTTTCAGATAGAAAAACGAGGGTACATTCGTGAAGGCTATTATGCAGATTTGGTAGTAGCTAATTTAAATAGCCCTTGGACGGTTAGTAAAGAAAATATCGCTTATAAATGTAAATGGTCTCCTTTTGAAGATACTACGTTCTCATCTAAAGTGGTACATACTTTTATCAACGGTCATTTGGGATATAGCAATGGTGTGTTTTCTGAAAAACGAAATGCAAAAAGACTTACATTCAACAGATCATGAAACAGTTTCTATTTCTAACCCTGGCGGTGGTGTTATTTTCTTCTTGCGCGGAGGAACTTATTGAAAAACCGGATAATTTAATACCAGAAGATAAAATGGTCACCATAATTAAAGATATGGCCATTGTTAATGCCGGTAAAGCTACAAATCTTAGTAAGCTTAGGGAAAACGGTGTAGATCCAACGTCTTATATCTTTAAAAAGTATGAGATCGATAGTGCACAATTTGTAAATAGCGACAGGTATTACGCATCTAAACCACTGGTTTATGAAACTATGTACAAACAAGTGGAAAAAGAATTGGAAGAGCAACGATTAAAATTGGAAGCAGAAAAAAAAGTACGTGACAGTATGAACCAGGCAGAGAAGGTTAAAAAAAATATTGACCTTAATGAGAAAGACTCAACGTCGATCAAGAGTGTTCAGCAATAAATAGCTTTGATGAAAAAGTAATCTGCTCGTCCAAGCTCTCAAAATCGGTTTTTATGACCTGTTTAATTTTTGAGTTGTTGAAAATACTAGGGTGTTTTAAACCGTAAATGGTATTTTTAGTAATGGTTCTGTTGCTACCGGTAAATATTGTTTTTAATTTATCCAGTATTCTTCCAATATTCAATTGCCAAAACTTAAGTGGTTTTGTGGGAGGTCTTTTTCCCATGGTCAAGGCAATTTTATGCAGTACGTCTTTATAAGAAAGGTTTTCGGCCACTAGAATATAACGCTCACTATGAATATTAGAATTCATTAAAGTCGTCATTATCGTTACAACATCTGTAACGCTAATAAAACCAGAACCTCCAGGAGGGTAGTAGTTATAGCCTTTAGATGCTGTTTTGAAAAAAGAACCGCTGCCGGAATCCCAAAATCCCGGACCAAGAATTACGCCGGGGTTTACAATGACCACATTTAAATTTTCTTGGGCGCCGCGCCATACTTCCATTTCTGCAAGGTATTTTGTAATGGCATAAGGGTTGGCGTTTTGTCGGGTCCAATCGGTTTCTTCGGTTGCGGTTTCTCCGTTGAGTGTTCTTCCAATAGTGCCTATGGTACTTACGTGGCATAGGTTTTTGATACCCGCAGCAATACAAATGTTTACAATATTGGCGGTACCTTCTCTATTAACTCGTTCCAATTTTTTGAAATCGGAAGGGTCAAAAGAAATGAATGCGGCACAATGATATACTTGGGTGATATTTACAATTGCATTTTCTAAAGAGGGGATATCTAAAATATCGCCCTGGATCCATTCAATTTGGTTGAAAAGGGAAAGGGAATCATCCGTGTAATAACTAAAGATTTTTTTTACTTGAGAAATTTTGTCCGCAGATCTATATAAAGCCCTGACCGCAATATTTTCCCTTGTCAATTTCAGTAGCAAATGCGACCCCACCAAACCTGTGCCTCCTGTGACTAATACCATAATTCAAATTTAGGAAATACAGGTGGATAAATTCATGCTTTAAACTTCTGTGTACTGGCAAGAATTCCATTTATATTTGCAGTACAATTAAAATTAAGCAAGAAATGACAAATTTTGTCAAAGAATTACAGTGGCGCGGTATGTTGCATGATGCAATGCCAGGAACAGAAGAACATTTATTGGAAGATATGCAGTCTGCTTATGTGGGTATTGACCCTACGGCAGATTCTTTACATATAGGTCATTTGGTGGGCGTAATGATGTTACGTCATTTTCAATTGGCAGGGCATAAACCTTATGCATTGATCGGTGGCGCTACGGGTATGATCGGTGATCCATCTGGTAAATCTGCAGAACGTAATTTGCTTGATGAGAAAACGCTACGTCATAATCAAGAGGCATTAAAAGAGCAATTATCTCGTTTCTTGGATTTTTCAGGAGACGAAGAAAACGCTGCGGTATTGGTCAATAACTATGATTGGATGAAGAACTTCTCGTTCTTGGAATTCATTAGAGATGTCGGTAAGCATATTACCGTAAATTATATGATGTCTAAAGACTCTGTAAAGAAACGTCTTTCAGCAGAATCAAAAGAAGGCATGTCCTTTACGGAATTTACTTATCAATTGGTACAAGGGTATGATTTTCTTCACTTGTATAAAGAGCATAACTGCAGCCTTCAAATGGGCGGTAGTGATCAGTGGGGCAATATAACCACGGGTACAGAATTAATTAGAAGAATTGCCGGTGGTAAGGGGTATGCCTTAACCTGTCCGTTGATTACAAAGGCAGACGGTACTAAATTCGGTAAAACAGAAGGCGGTAATGTATGGTTAGATGCGGAAAGAACATCACCTTATAAATTTTACCAATATTGGTTGAATACCTCAGATGAGGATGCGGATAAATACATTAAAATATTTACTTTCTTAGGTCAACAAGAAATTGAGGAATTAATTGAGCAGCATAAAGAAGCGCCACATTTAAGATTGCTTCAAAAGAAATTGGCAGATGAAATTACCGTAATGGTACACTCCCAAGATGATCTTGATAATGCGGTAAGGGCCAGTCAAATTCTGTTCGGTAAATCTACGGCATTGGATTTAAAGGGGCTGAACGAAAAAACGTTCTTGGATATATTTGAAGGTGTACCGCAAGCGGAACTTTCTAAATCTGAGTTGGCAGACGGATTGGATATGATAGGTGCATTGGCTGCTAAAACAAACTTCCTGGGGTCAAATGGTGAAGCAAGAAGAGAATTGAAACAAAATTCTATTTCGGTAAACAAAGAGAAGGTTAAAGAAGACTTTTTAATTACTGAAGATGATTTGATCAATAATAAATTTGTGCTTTTACAAAGAGGAAAGAAAAATTATTTTGTACTGGTTTTCAATGACTAAAATGAAAACGTTTTTTGGCATGGAATAATTCTTTAAGTATCCCCTTAGTTATTAAAATAATTAAGGGGATACTTCGTTAATAAGCATAAACCCCTGAATTATGATCAAGAAGTATATTTCCATTATCTGTTTATTTGCCATTTTTTCTTCATGTGACAAATTAGATGAACTTACAAAGTTTGATATGGAATATAGTCAACGTGCTACCATACCATCTTCTGCGGGCATAGATTTACCTTTTGATGTTTTTACGCCAGAAATGGAAACGAACTCAGAATCTACTTTTGAAGTAAACGATACTAGAAAAGATCTCATAGAGGAAATTAAGCTCACCGAGTTAGAATTGGTGGTCATCTCTCCTGATACTGCAGATTTTAGTTTTTTAAACTCTATAGAGGTTTATATTTCGGCAGATGACCTAGAAGAAATTAGAATAGCTTACTTAGAAGAAGTGCCTGAAGATGCAGGCAATGTAATAACATTAGATACCTCTGATGCTGATTTAAAAGAGTATATCAAGAAAGATCAATTCAGTCTAAGGTTAAATACTGTAACCGATGAATTAATGAGTACCGATCATGAATTGGAGGTGAATTCTACGTTCTTTGTAGACGCCAAAATTTTAGGTCTTTAATAATTTAAGATTGCCTTAACGCAACGTTATGGACACTAGGGTATCTTGTAATTACTTACAAGTCTTGGTGCTATGAGAAATTATACAATTTATATTTTGTTAATAGTTACATTGGCTTCTTGTGCCAGTGATGATGATTATGGTTTAGCATCTACACAATTTGTGTTTTCAGAACAAAAATGGGTGTTGACACAAATGTCCGGAAGTTTCCAAAATTCTGAAACTAAGGGCGAGGATATGGAGTGGCAAGAGTATTATATTTTCTCTCCAGAAGGTACTTTTGTAAAATCTAGAACTGTGGAAGAAGAAGTAATGGAGGCAACCGGAAGTATTGAGGTTTTAGAATACGATGACGATCCAAATCATTATTTAGAACTCACTTTTGAAACAGGGAAAGAGTTAGCCGGTAACTGTACGGGCGATAATAAAGAAATACTGATCTACAGAAGTTCAACTGAAATTTCTAGTTTATGGATGGCCTGTGATGGTCCTGGGTTAGATTATCAACTGGTCAAATAATTGTTATTGCACAGTATTTTTAATGAATGATTCTGCTGTTATGGATTTGCTTTTGTTGTAAGTTGTAACAAAAGTATGTTTGACCCGATCAGAATATAGAAAATATGGTATCCAAATAGCGGCAGATAATGCAGCCCTAAAAATATCAGAACCAACAGTTGGGTCCGGTATACCAAATTGATTCAATAAAAAACTTTCCAATAAAATGATAACTAGGTTGCAACCGTAGAAAATCATCATCATAATTGGTGTACAGGTTCGTTTTTTAAATAGCAGAATTATAGTAAGGATTACGAATACTAAAAATGTAAAGTTGTAAAAAAGTTCCATACCTAAATACAACTTTAAAAAGCCTACATTGTCATAACCAGCATATTCAAAGCCTTCCCAGATACTATTGTTAAAATATCCGGTGTCAAATATTTGAGCTAAGATGAGAATTGGAGTAAGAACTATACCGATAATGGGTAAAATTAACCACCCGCCAAATGGTTGTGCAGGTAAAGCTGCAATTTCATTATTTGGGTTGAAATTTTTGAAAATTTTAAATGCAAAAAAAATGCTTATGGCAATAGCCGAAATTGCTATAAAAACTGAAAGCCAGCTAATGCCAGATGTGGCGGTGTTATAGGTATAGGTTAATTGAGTGCCAATATCTTCTCTTACCTTGTCAAGGCCGTTCAAAAATGTCTCGGTTTCTTTTGCGGGTACTATATCTGTTTTTAGTTCATAACTATAATCTATAGTGACCATATTACCGTTAACATGAATACTTTTCTTAAAGCTATAAAAATCATTATCTATTACAATGTCTTTTAAATCTATGTACCAAGGTTCTGGCATTAAAATACGGGTTACTTGGGTAAAGCTAAATGGTATGCCGGCATTGTAGGGCATATTTCTCTTTAATGAATTGTTGTAACTAACTAAACCATCTAACACCAAAGAATTGATGTCGAAATAAATGGTTTCTTCTCCCTCAATTGTGTTCCATAATTTTTCAATGGAATAATGCTCATTTGTTGTAACTATATTTTCATAAGGTCTTGTTTCGTCTAGTATGGTCACCTTGCCGCTAGAACTTATATTAGGGTAAAGGTTACTATAAAAACTTAAGTATTCTTTATTGATGTTTTGTTCGGTATTATTTTTAAAGTACGATCTTATCTCGTCGGCTTTACTACCAAAATATTCAGTTTTAACATCAAATTTTGCATTGCCGCCTATAGAATCCAATGTAATATCTTCTACTATATGGATCTTTGGTTTCGTAGAATTAGGTATTTCTTTAAGTTGGTTACTACCTTCTTTTAATACCAATCCAAATTTATAATTTGGCGTGGAAAGTCGATAAAGGTCTCCGCCTTGGTTGGCTATTGTAGGGTCTACAAAATACTCTTTGTCATCGTGTTCAAAATAGACGATACAATGATCAAAAATAAAGTGGTTAGGAGCATATTCATTTAAATGTTCATTTGATCCACTGTCAACTAAGATTGGATAAGCGTCCACTCCTTGTTGTTGCAATAATGTAGATAATAGCATTGATTTGTCTTTACAATCACCGTACCTGCGGTTCAATACATCATATGGTTTGTGCGGTTTAAATGCACCTACACCGGCCTCAAAACCTAAATATCTAATCTCATCTTGTACAAACCTGATTAGCTTTACAATGACATCTTGTTTTGAATCTAAGTTTTTGTCAATTGTAATAGGCAGTTTTAATGGCGTCCTTGGTATTTGGTAATGCGGTGTTAGCAATTCAGAAACATCTTTCCAGCTATTAAAAGTTGAAATGGAAATTCTTTTTTGCACGTTATACCAATACGGGGTATTGCTATCGTAAATTACAAATTCATTGCTATTGTTTTCCCAGGAATATTCTGTCCCAAAACTGGTATGTTCAATTTTAGGCTCATTGGCCCCATTTAATAATTTATAAAATATTGGGTTGTTTTTATCTGTTAAGACCTTACTGTATATTTTATTGACGGGTATAGTGTATTCCTCGTAAACTAAATTAGCGTAATTTCCTTTGTTTATAGGGTTGTAACCTTTTAAGGTGTAAGCATATTCAACGATATCACCAACTCTTATGTCCGATAGATTAATTACCGCAGTTAAGGAACCATCATATAATGAGCGCTCTAAATTGGTCTCTCTTTGGAAAGTATTAATAGTTGCGTTTTGTAGCTTATCTATTTTTTCACCATTACGAATAACTTGTATTTTGTGAAAAGCTATAGTTTGATATGCAGGGTCAAATACAGCATTTATGTCAGACATTTCCTGAATGCCTTCATTGTTTAAAATTTTAACCGCATAATGTATAAATTGCTCTTTTTGAACTAGATTATCCTGATAATCTAAAACCAGATATTTGTAAGCACCCTCATTATTAGGTTCTTTTTCTTCTTGGTATATAATTGGGGTTACCCAATTTGGAAGAGGTGTTTTTTTTACTTTTTGTGCATTAGTAGTAATGCTGAATATTAGATGTATGAAGAGATAAGTATAAAAGCGCATTAACATTTATTTACCGTAAATATGTTAATACACAACGTCTTGGTTTTATAAAACGTATAATTAAAAATTATTTGAACAATTAAAGCACCATAAGGTTACAGCCACGTACATCACTATTATCAAATCTACCGATTACTTCAAAAGTACCATCATGATTGATTTTTCCAAGGTCTTGTGTGGCAATGAACGAGCAAGAATTGATATTGGCAAGGTCAATGACATTGATTCCGCCAGATTTACCGTTCTTTAAATATGTAAGCGGGTCTTCAGTGTCCCTTACCAAAATTTTCATCCAAGAAGGGCAATCAAAAACACCGTTACCTTTAGAATAGGCTTGAGAAAGTAGTTCTGTCATTCCATATTCAGAATGTATGTGTGGTACACCAAAACCTTTAGAAAGTAGTTCATGTAATTCTTGTCTTACGATTTCTTTTCGGCGACCTTTCATGCCTCCGGTTTCCATTACTACTGCATTCTTTAAGTCTAATTGATACTGCTCAGTAAACCCCAGTAAAGCAAAAGATACCCCAATGATCAATATTTTGGTATCTGTTTTTTGTAGCTCACCAAGTAGCTTATAAAGCTGTTCATATTCATTTAGAAAAAAGCCACTTTTTGGGTGCTTTGATTTTTTGATCAAATCATCTGCCATATAGATCAGTGAAGATCCAGTACGTTCCAAATAAGAAGGTAAAAGGGCAAGTACACAATAATCTTCAATATCACCATAAAAATGATTGAATGCCTTTAAATAGCTTTCTTCATATAGACTAAGATCGGTAACATGATGTTTACTTGTTTCACTTCCTGTAGTACCACTACTGGTAAAGGTTATTTCTGCAGCATCAGTTGAGCTGAGAACACTTTTAGATTTGAAAAACTCAATGGGCAAAAACGGAATCTGTTCTAAAGTTTGAACAGCATTGGGGTCTGTATTTAAATAGGAGCAAAAAGCTTTGTACACTGGGTTGTGCGTGTGTTGAAACTTAAAAATACGCAATGCATGATGTAAAAAATCAGCTGCCGTGCGTATGTCAAAAATAGCATTGTGTTCCATGGTTCTTGCCTAAGGGGACAAAGGTACTGAACCAAATTATTTTTATGTATTTGTACCGTAATTAAGTAAGCTTTTATTTCACCACGAGTTTACGGGTAATAGATTTGTTGTTTTCGGTCATTTGAACAACATATACGCCTGGTGAAAGTTTTGAAATATTCAATGCTTTGGCAGATAGTTTATCGGTCAATACTAATTCGCCAAAAACATCATATACTCTAATTTCCTTTAAAGAGTTCTGTTGCGTAGTAACATAAACAACATCTGCAATTGCCGGATTTGGGTATAATTTGAATCCGGTAATTTCATCATTGTCCAAGTTGTTGATGTCTATGGTGTCTTGGGCATATAAACCAACGGAGACTACCATAAATAGCATTAAGTAGATTTTCTTCATTTTGTATTGATTTGGGATCAACACTACAAATGTAGATAGAAGTGTAACTGGTACACTGAAAATGTTGTGAAAGCTAATTTTATGTAGGTCAATGAAATAGCCTTTGCATTTCATCGTAAATATGTGTATTTAACCGAAGGTGATTTGTTGGAAAAGTTGTGGATAGAAGGGGCTAAGTTTACTTTACGATCAACTTACGTGTACACATTTTGTCCTTTTCAAGAACACGTAGTACATAAACGCCCGCATCTAAATCAGATAGATTTAACTCCTTGCCTAGGATGGTCGTTTTTAATAACAAGGTTCCAAAAACGTCATAAATGAAAATTTCTTTTGGAGCGTTAAGATTGGTAGAAATGTAAACTTTACCTGTGGTAACCGGGTTGGGGTACATGGTAAAACCACCTATATCACCATTGCTTTGGGTACTTTGCCCATAGCAGAAGGAAGTGAATATAAAAAAGATGATTAGGTAAAGGTGCTTCATACGCTACTACAATACAAATTGTATACCACAAATATATAAATATTGATGACTGAATGTCAATGTGGTAGACCCTTTCTTCTAAATTTTTCGATGAAATGCAAAAAAGCCCGCAATTTGCGGGCTTTTTCTAAATGAATGCATTATTTTTTAGAAAGAAAGGCTATATCCTAAAGAGAAAGATAATCCTGGATCTCTAAAAGAAGAGCGATTTGTGATTCCTCCGAAAGACTCATACAAGCTTTCTCTTGTATCTCCAAGTAAGTTATTAGCTTTAAAGCTTAGTTTAGAACGTTGTTCCTCTCCAAATTCTTTTGAGATATTAAAATTTAAGCTGTTAAATGGTTGGATAAACACATCGGCATTTTGTCCGAAACCTATGATCTCCAAGGTTTTTCCTTGTACATTATAGAAAAGACCGGTTTCAAATCCATTTTCTCTATTGTTATAGTTTAAGCCAACGTTGATCAAATATGGAGATTGACCTTGTAATTGTCTTGTGTCTTCAATAGTTTCACCATCTCGAGCAAAAATCTGTCTGGTTTCAAATTCTTGGTCCTCTCCTTTTGCCATTTCAATTTTAGAATCAATAACAGAGATATTTAAGTTAAGGCTTAAATCATTAAGGCTTTCAGAAATAAAACCGAAGTTTTTACGTGCTTCAAGTTCAACACCGAATACATCTGCCGATGGTGCATTACGTGGAGTAATTTGGTTTGGAGCAACGTTACTGTAAGCAACTATCTCGATAGGGTCTTCGAATTTTTTATAGAAACTACTAAAGGCAACCATTTGTGCTCTATCTCCGAAAACTTCAAATCTAAAGTCGAAGTTATCTATATAGGTAGGTGTTAATTCTGGATTACCGATAAATAATCTACCCGTTAATAAATCTGTAATTTGAACAACTGATAATTCTTTAAAACTTGGTCTTGCCGTAGTTTTTGAATATGAGAATCTGAAATTGATGTTCTCTTTCATACCATAAATTAAGTTAGCGGAAGGAAAGAAATCTAATTCATCTATCGTTTTTTCGTTATCGAATACTTCGGTACCTGTATTATTTTGTCCTGTGAAATGCGTAATAAATTGCTCTGCTCTTACCCCTAAAATAGCTCTGAATTTATCAGAAAATTTAAATTCATTAGATAGGTATGCGGCTGTTGTTTGCTGATCGGAATCATAACTATTCGCAGGCTGAAAATTACCTCTTATATAGGCTCCAGAGCCACTTTCAACTGTCCAAATATTCTCATCGGCTAGAATTGCATCAGGATCACCATTTAAACCAGCAGTAGCAAAATTTCTAAAGGCTATATTATAGTTTTGTATGTCATACTCTCTTTGTTTGTAGCTGTAAAGTCCTCCAAATTTTAGCATAGATTTATTGCCGAACATTTCATAGCTTTTAGAAAAGTCAACTTTTCCTACCGCATTAACTTCTTTAAGTTCTCTCCAAAGTCGTTGTGGAAAACCTGCGTCTGAGCTAATAGAGAAGCCATCAGGATCAATAATGAATGTTGTTAACCTAACATCTTTGTCATTTACATTTACCATGGTTGGCGATAAACTCCACTCGGTTATAAAGGAAGCATCGTCAGAGGTATGTTTTCCAGAAAGTAAAAGGTTAGATACCGCACGTTCGTAGTATTCTAAGTTGTCCCTAACTACATCAATATCATTGGAAAGCTGAGTTTCTTGATTGAAAAATGCTGCTTTCGTCTCTCCGTTTTGTATGTGCAACAAGTTTAATTTATATTTTGATTTTCCGGTTTTAAAGGACAAACCTGTTAAAAAGGAAGTCAAAACATTATTAGAACCCAAGTCTCCTTGTTGTATTCTGTCGAATCGTAATTCGTTAACATCAGAATCTGGACTTTTTTGGTAGATACCATTTTCAAATCCTTCATAAAAAGTAGTGGTGTTCTTGTGATCTATAGAAGCGATAAAACCAAGTTTGTTATCACCAACATTAAATTGATTTCCATAGCTGAATCCTAAGCTGAAGTCTGGTTTTGAATTTTCTCTTTGGGTAGCAAGTGTTTTATTAAATGAACGTGTAATACCTTCTAAAGTTCCGTTTTCTGCTGAATTGGAAGGATTAGGAATATCGGTTTCCTTTGATATCGGTAAATCTCTGGTTCCATCGTCAAAACCTAAAAAGTCAGTTCCACCACCTTCATAAGTAACATAGTTGTCCTTAAAATGCATGTCTGGATTAAAACCAACAGAAGCTGAGATAGACATTTGTTTTTGAGTAGGGAAATCTTTAGTAACGATATTTACAACACCACCGGTAAAGTCGGCAGGTAATTCAGCAGCAGCAGATTTAAGAACTATTACATTTTCTAAAATGTTGGTAGGAAATATATCCATTTGAACGGTGTTCTTATCTGGATCTAGACCAGGTATGTCCATTCCGTTTAAAATGGACTTGGTATAACGGTCTCCTAAACCTCTAACAAATACATATTTTCCTTCTTGTACAGATACGCCTGGTACACTTTTAATAGCGGATGCAATATTACTTGCACCAGTAGTTTTTATTGCTTCAAGCGATAATCCGTCCATTAAGGTTACCGAATTTTTCTGAAGATTTAAAACAGATGCTTCTGTGTTCTTGCTTACTGTAGTGGTTACCACAACTTCGTCTAATTGTGAAGAAGCCTGCTCTAAAGTTACGTTTACTTCAACTGTTTTATCAGCTTCAACAACAACATCGGATACTTGCTTTGTGGTATAACCAAGATAAGAGAACTTTAGTGTATAAATTCCGGGTTCAACTTCAAGAGTATAAATACCGTCAAAGTCAGATGAGGCACCTATAGTTGTGCCTTGTATTAATACATTGGCAAATGGGAGTACATCATTAAACTCGCCATCCATCATTTTCCCTGAAATGGTACCGGTTTGAGCAAAGGACCACTGTGCTAGTACAAGGGATGTTACAAAAAGAAATTTTTTCAACATTTTATTTAAATTTATAAGGCTCAGTTATTTAATAAAATAGTCCAAAGGCTTATTTAAAGCCTTTGGACATATTGTTTTTATTGTGTGTTTTTAGAATTACAAGCCTAATTCAGTTGCAGCCGATGCCCATGCAAAAGCTGATAAATCTGCACCTACAGTTGCTGTTTCCACTGCAGTAGCGTTGTCTGTAAATTTAGTTTCGTCTCCTGCATTGAAGTCACCGGCAAAAACTTCACCGATAGTAGTCAATCCTTCTGGAAGAACAATTTCCCAACCAGAGAAAGTGATACGATCTGCAGAAAGTTCAGTTGCAGAATCTTCTCCACTGATACTTACTGTAGCTTCTGCATTGAATCCTGAAGCGAAAACATTGTTAAGGTTTGCGATAAGACCATCTCTTAAGTCAGCATATTTACTAGAAGTACCAGCACCTATTAGAGTAATGTTCTCCATAGTGAAACCACCTTCTGTAGCGGCACTACCTTCAGGACCGTCAAGCTCAAGACCAGAACCAGACTCAGTTCCCATAACAACAACACCATTAGTAAGCGTACCGCTCCAAGCTTGATCGGTA
>NZ_DERI01000027.1:0-9735 GCF_002362375.1 Maribacter sp. UBA3344
CCTATTTTTAGGGAAGCCTACACTGTAATTATATAATAAAATCAAGCTTGATCATAGGCACCATACAAGACAACTTTTATGGGAGGGCAATGTAAAGGAAAGATATTTCCCCAATTGGGGTATGGCCTATTGCCAAAGGTCGAAAACTTTGCCTACCGATAGTGGTGAAAAGCTTTTTTCAAAATCTATTGCTTTTAGGCGAGCTTACATCCATTTCTACGGGTTCTTTGGCATCGTTTTGGGGTACAGTTCGAAAACTTTTGGATGACCGCTCCGGTCTAGGGTCTTTTTGAATTGATTATTTGTTTTCATAATAGTTAGAGGTGGAACCTTAAGTTCAAAAATGATGGAATAAGTTTCTGAGAAAACTTTATCAAGTATCCCAAGCCATAATAGAAAATCTTTTCGATTCTAATTCTAGGAATAACCATTTCATTTTACAAAATTCAAGAACGTTGTTAGAAACTTATAGACGCTCGTTCCGTATGGAAAATTATATTATATTATTTAATTCATACCACCAGAAATTTTAGAATCATGATTGGGTAAATATCTTATATTTACTTTTTTTATATTTTATGATAGGAAATATTAGAAGATTGTTCAAGGATCTAGATAATGATAATCGAGAGAAGGCGCTTTTGTTTTTCAAGGAAGAATTTATGCTTGATAGTCGTAAATATGCTCTGAACGTATGGATAATCGGTGGGAGGATTCCGGACGAGTACCAAGAGAGAGTGGTCTTATTTCTACAAAATCTGGCGAGGGTTCAATCACTTGAAAAGCATTGATCTAATCAATTTATAGTCATCTGCATCGATATGGCAATTTATTGGCAAACGCTAATGGAAGTTAATTGAACTAGCCGAACTAAATTTAAAGTAAAGGATATCGATAAAATGCATATATCGGAAACGGAGCTGAAAACGGAAATCCGCATTGTATCAAATAGCAGTATGTAACAATAGAGGTTCTGAGCTACTTCACGACATTGGTGGAATCAAAGGGCATTTGAAACTCATCTTAACGATATACCAATGATTATATCCAAAGATTTTGTATGAATGGAGAATAAACTAAGGATGTCAATTTTGAAACACCGACTATGTTGATAAGCTTTCAAATTAATGATAGGAGAGGACACTTGGTTCCGATTCGTAAAATTTAAGTGATAGGTTTTGTAATGTAAGAAAATACACAATGTTTCGTTATTTTATCAATGAATAAAATAGCCCTAACTATTTGAAGCGAAACCGAGTTTTTTGAATCGAAAAGATTGTTCTGTCTTGCATTCCTTCCGATGCTCAATAAAATGGGTTCAGATTACACTAAGTACAAGTTAAATACAATATTTAGCGAAGCGACATTTTCTTTATTTCCAGATAATTTGACACCTGAAAATCTTGAGGCTACTGTAATGAACTTTAAAATTGAAAATGTAAAGTTCAAATAAAGGATAGATTAAACCTTAATATTATGTCCAAATATATCTTATTTGGACATTTTTTATTAATTTAGTAGTAAATGATTTAAGCATGAATGTTAGTTTCACTAAAAAACAGGAAGAATATATAAATGCGCAGGTTGCTTCAGGCGAGTATCAGAACAATAGCGAAGTGATACGAGATGCCTTAAGGTTGCACGGTATTTATAGAGAAAAAGTTATTCGGGATCTAAGGAAGGAAATTGAAAAAGGATGGGATGGCCCAGACAGTAATTTGTCAATGAGCCAGATAATAGCATCCAAGAAAATTTCATGAAATACCTATATGTTCTTTCAGAAGAAACTAAATCCGATATAGATGAAATCTATGAATTCGGTGAAGGTAAGTTCGGGCAGGACCAAGCCATTAAATATTTAGTAGGACTTGAAGAGCACTTTGATAAGTTGAGTGCTAATTATCACATAGGTCGGGCACGGAATGACATCAAAAAAGGTCTATATAGTCTTCCTTACATTTCACATATCATCTTTTACCGAATTTTAAAAGACCGAATAAGAATTGTAAGAGTTTTATATGGAGGGAGAGATCTTATTAGATTTCTAGACTAAAGCTCTAATGAAGGATAAGTTAGGACACCACGTCGTTAATCATAACCATCATATTAAAGAATGCAAAACTTAAAGAAAGAACAAATTCGATTAAAACAATACGGCGAATCAGTTTTCGAGGATAAATCTAACTTTGAAAAGTGGTTAAAGACAAAGTCAAAAGCCTTGGGCGGGATAACCCCTGAATCACTTTTAAAGAGTGCAAGAGGCATACAGAAGGTAATGTATGCTTTAGGAAGAATTGAACACGGTATCATGGCTTAAAGTTCAAATAAAGCAAGAGTTAGGACACCATGTCGTAATTCGTAAAGTTCAAATAAAGAATACAATAAAACATAAAAAAGGGCTCCACAATATGGAGCCCTTAAATTATGGAGCATTTAAACACTAACCATTAACTATAAAAAAGCTACCATAAATTTATTGTTATAATAAAGGAATTACTGCTCCATTAAGTGAATCAGGCCATAACTTTTTTTGAAACTAGTAAAGTTCGGCTAGGGTTTAAAATCAAATCAGTATTAGTCTATGTTTAACATAGTTCCAAAGTAATCTTTACCCTGGATAATTAATCAAATTTATTACATAAAACTGGGACGACAAAAAAATAACTTTAATAAGATTCAATCTTTAGTTAAAGGGATAAAGGGAAACCATTGGCGTCGATAGAATCTATTATTACATTTTATCATAAAGCGTAGTACTGATTGAGAATCATATAAATTCCTTTATATTCCAAAGGTCATTATAATGACCAGTATTAGTATAGCGCTAACAAATAGGGCCCCCGAAATAATCAACACTTTTCCATCTCGTCCTTTTCTATACATGTTTAGAGATTAGAAAAATGGAAGTCCGTAAACAGTCTGTATAAAAAGACATAGAGCACCATTGTGAACATGACCAAGGTGAACCAGGAAAAAAATTTGAGATAGTGTTTTACCACATAATTTTGAATGTTCTTGAATGTCTCTAAATCGATTACTTTAACAAGTAAAATTGTTTTCATATATCAGGGGCTTGTTTAGAAGCAAAGGTTGTGTAGTTGTTAAAATATCGAATGCTTTTTTCGGCCAAAGGGGTGAAATTGGGACTGAATTACATTTGGATTAAAAAACATCCGTAAAACCTTACAAAAATCAAGGAGATGTAGTTGATTCTATACGTTCAATAGTAATTTTCTTGGATATCCTGCAAATGTAACCTTCCCTCTTTATTGTACAATTCAAAACTCAAAATCATTATATTTATAAAAGTTCAGATAAAGGATGAAATTATAATCCAGTAATATTAATACAGTATATGTAAGAGTACACATATCCTTACGTTGTAGTGCATTTTGAAGCAACCTTTTAGGATTAGCTTCATCTAATTGAAAAAGGAAAAAATGAAAGCAAATATCTTGATTTTGTTTATCGGGGTTTTGATAATATTCGGTTGTGATAATGATGATGTCCAAAGAGATATTGATGGGCAATACATCGGGACTTTTCAAAGAGGAGAGAATATCTCAAATGTGGAACTATCATTAAACGATGCCACTTTTTCTGGAGAAAGCGAAATCATGAAATTTCCTGCTATTTGTAATGGTAATTACTCAATTTCAGACAGGACTATAAAGTTTGAAAATCAATGCCCTTGGACCGCCGAATTTGATTGGAGCTTAATACTGAGTGACACTTGGGATTTTAAATTTGCTAAGGATACCCTGACATTAACCAATTCAATCGGAGACGTCTACAGTTTGGCAAAAAAAGGACAATTTTAATATTTATTTGAAAATCGAATTATGAAAAAAGTTTTCGTAATTATTATTATCGGATTCTTATTTCCAAGTTGTACGAGTGACGACGACGGAATTGACTGTGAGATTTTTGACCCTGCATTCCCATCTTTGTTTATCAGAATAGTTGACGCTACTGGTGCTAACCTAATCGAAAATGAAAATATTGACCCTAACAATATAACCGTTGAAGGAGACTTTCCAAATGCAGGATTTCAATTTATTCCAGCAAGTGTGTTTGCCGTTCCTGACGCTGACATTAAAGAGTTCGATAACTCCTTGAACCTGTCCATTCCTAATGAATCATCATTTCATTATACTATCTATTTAGATGGTTTTGAGGCTATTGATCTAGATTTTGAGGCAGAGCTAACAAGAATACCTTGTGACATTACCTATTTTATTCCTTCTAGCGTTACTTTTAAAGAAGAAACTATAGAACTTACGGAAATGTCATCACTTCAATTTTTGGTAATAATAGAACTGTAGAAAAACAAACTACAACAAAACCTCCTATGAAAAGCCTTAGTCCATTTCTTGAAAGTTCAAATAAAGGATTGTTTAAAATAGGTAAATAGGCGCTTTTCTAATATTTCTTAACTTGAGGATATAAAAGATGTATGCACTATGACCCTAATTTGCAAGTAATTTGAAAACCAGCCAATAATGTCAGTAAGTAGCTATCAAAATAAAGTAAACCAAACAAATTCTCAAATTGCCGATTTAATGAAAAGGCAGGTTGCTGAAAGGAAAAAAGAAGTTGATTTGAATTCTAAAATCAATGATTTATCTAAAAAAGCTTTTTCATTAAAAAACCTTGCTACATTTCAAAGCTATCAAAGACAAATAGATACTAAATCTAAAGAATTAATTCGTGTAAGTGCTAAAGTTGCCGACTTTGAAAAAAAGCTGGCCGATAAACGAAAAGAGTTGTCCCGAAATCAGGATTCTTTGACAAAAGCCATAGATACTGCAACTAAAAAGAGACAAAGTAAGGAACTGAATTTTTTAAAGGAAAAAGAGAAAATTAATCGTTCAGAATTGAGCAATATTTGGAATCTAAACTCTGAAATTCAACGCCAGCAAAATATATTTGAAAATTACCAAGTTCCAGAAAATCTATTAACGGATGACGATGTTGACTACTCTCTAAAGGAACTCACAGAACTTCACGACCGAATTAACTCTGTGTTGGAGAAACTTGAAAAACTTGGTTATGGACAAGAAATAATATTTGATGAAATTGAGGAACTAAAATCAAAAAGTAAAAAAATTAGTAAAAAAGATTTGAAAATGATGCTTATCGGGAAGATTGTAAGTTTTGGAATGGGAAAAATTGACACGGATTTAGCTGCTCAAATATTTGAAGAAATTACGAGTGTGGATTTAACTAAACTAGGGGCTTAATCACACAACTATTCGTACCGAGTTATGGTGAAGGTTCAAATAAAGGATAGCTAATTCCATTATTGTAAAATTTCCCCTCGTATAAAGCCTTTAAACTGCCCATCGGAAATTGTAAGTGTACTATCTTTTATTTCAGGATTAGCTAGTATAGTCGCTCTTAGGGGCATTTTAAAACCACCTTCAATATATCTGTTTCCTTCCTCATAAGTTGAGATGGAAAATATACCATTTGAGCCATCTTCAATGGCGTATTGACTTATCAAAACATCACCGCCCAAAGTATTGTAGTAAATACCATCGAGGTCATTCAAGATATAGGATCCGATCCCGTCAAATTTTATTTTGGCGACCAATACACCATTATCCAGACCGTTCCCGACCGCTAAAAAGATAAGTGTGTCACTAGCAGTCAAAACGATTTCGGTGGACCCTTGCCATGTAATATCGGCTCTTTGGGCAATGAAATAGTTATTCGGAAAAGAAGGTTCCCCATCATCGTTTTTGTTGCAGGCCAAGAATAAGACGAATATTAAAAGCAAGACGGATTTAGTTTGCATAAAAGGTATTTTAGAAGAGATGTCAATTATTGAAAACGTTGCGTTACCAATTTAAAAAATAGACTCAAAGGTCATTTGTAACAAAAAGCTTTAAATAAAAAACCGCCTTCCCATGCTTGACGAAATTTCGTAAATTTAGAAGGACAAAGTTCAAATAAACGCTGAGTTGTAATAACCTGTCATAAACAGTGAAATATTATAAGACGATAACGAAATGGAAAACCAATGCCTTAGACTAATTTTTAGAATTGTATTATTCACCTTTGTCACCTTGAATTCTATAAGTTGCAAAAAGAAAACCGAAAAAAATATTATTAATGAAAGTTCACTGGTCATAGGGCAAGTGGATAGTATATATTCAAATGTTTTGGGCGAGTCTAGGGAAATATGGATTTATATTCCTGAAAGCGCAAAAGAGAAATCAAATGAAGCAGCTAAGTACCCAGTACTATATTTGTTAGATGGACCTTCTCATTTCAAGTCTTTAGCTGGCATGGTAGATCAATTAAGTCTCGCCAGTGGAAATATGGTTGTACCGGAAATGATAGTAGTAGGAATAGCCAATACTAATAGGACACTGGATTTAACACCATCACAGGTCGATATCGACTTTATTTCGGGTGATAGTATTCCATATATCTCGGGCGGAGGAAACAATTTTCTTGATTTTGTTGAAGAAGAATTAATACCACACATGGAAAAGGCATACCCGGCATCTGGCTATAGAACTTTTGTCGGTCATTCTTTTGGAGGCTTAAGCGTTATCAATGCCCTTGTGACCAGACCTGAGCTTTTTAGTAATTATGTAGCAATCGATCCAAGTTTATGGTGGGATAACAGAGGGTTTCTTAATTTTGCCGATTCGTTATTGACAAAGAATAGGTTTGAAAACAAGAGCCTTTTTATTGGTGTCGCAAATACATTGGAAGAAGGCATGGACATTGAAAGTGTCCAAAGTGATACCGTTCCCGACACATATTACACTATACAGATGAAGTCGATAATGAAATTTGTAAAATCCCTTGAGTCCAAGGAATACAATAATTTATTATTTAAATGGGAATACTATCCGAATGATGACCATGGTAGTGTTATACTTATTACGGAGTACGATGCACTACGTTTTCTTTTTCCTTGGTACAGGCTTGATGGTGTTAATGATTTATATTCCCAAAATTCGACAATGTCCACCGACGATATTTTAAAAATGATCAATTCACATTATGAGAATATTTCAAATAAATTTGGTTACAAGATTATCCCATCTGAACAGTTTATTAATAATATGGGATATGGATTCATGAACAACGATATGAATGAAAAATCGTTTGCATTATTTAATTTGAACATACAGAATTATCCTAGAAGTTCTAATGTGTACGATTCAATGGGGGATTGCTTTTTAGCCAAACAAGACTCTACTCAAGCACTAAAATATTTTACCAAGGCATTACAGGTAGGCAAAAATGATTTTTCTCAAGAAAAAATAGATATGCTAAAAAAGTAAATTAAAAGCCGAATAGTACTTTGAGTTAAAATCAATTACAGTAAAAGTTTAATTAAACGATCAAATTAAAAAATGGAAAACTTAAAGAAAGAACAAATTCGATTAAAAGAATACGGCGAATCAGTTTTCGAGGATAAAACTAACTTTGAAAAGTGGTTAAAGACAAAGTCAAAAGCCTTGGGCGGGACAATCCCTGAATCACTTTTAAAGAGTACAAGAGGCGTACAAAAGGTTATGTATGCTTTAGGAAGAATTGAACACGGTATCTTGGCTTAAAGTTCAATTAAAGGATAGAGAAACGAAACTAATTTACTAATGGAGGAAAATAAGCTAACGGATTTAAGTTTAGAGGAATTGCATAAGAAAAGAAAGAACTTACAAGGGGCTATCTTTGTTTTTATCCCCATAATCATCGGGCTTTTATATTTCCAAATACGAAATTATTTAAATGATAATGAGATTGACTGGGCAATGCTAACAATTGTGATATGTACCTTAGGAGGTCCTGTGACTCTTTACCCAGAATTAAAGAAAATAAAAGATGAAATTGCGAATCGTTCCAAGTAAAAGTTTAAATAAAGGATTAATTAATTTCCAACTATGAAAGAGGGTCGTTTGACTGGCAAATATATTAGACAGATGCGCACGGAAAAAAAACTGTCACAAGTCGATTTGGGGAAATTGATTAATAGGCGCCCTGAACGTATTTGCGAATGGGAACAAGATACTTACTCTATCAAACTTGACGTGTTTCTGGAAATAGCTGACGCATTAAAATTCAAAAATTTCAACAAACTTTTTCGCAAATAAAAGTCTAAATAAAGGATGAGTCGTATAAAAACTAACATAAGAATAGAAAGTGAAGATGGTGGAAATTTCGGGTACTTCATGGAAAGAGAGGACTTATACTCAAAATTGAGCGGGATTAAAGATATTAATGATGACATGGAGTTCATAGAAATTGGAGATAAAATCCAACTAAATGAACATACTCTTATGGTTAAAAATATCCATTTAGAATTTGCACCCGTGGATCTTAATACTAGACATATTGAAAAAACAGAAGATACAATGCCATCGAATTTTAGGATTGAAGTTGTACTTACGGTAGAGAATATTCCATTGGAAATATAAAGTATAGTTAAAGGATGAAGAAGATATTTATAATTTTTATTACTGTCTCCTTTTGTTCGTGTGCAGGAGGAAAATACAACTATCTGTTTGATACAGGTAAGGAGTTGGACTTCAGCCAGGGAAAATGGATTTTAAACAGGACAGAATCAAATTCCAAGGTCTTCGACCAAGAATTGAATACCACTGCTTACAATGAATTTAAAGAAATAATTGGCGATTCTTTATTTGAGTTAAATACCTTAAGGGCAAACAAATTAATTTCTCCAAAGATCGGATTTGAACTTAATGAGAAGGAACTACAACAAATTGGAAAAGAATCCGAATGTGACTACCTAATAAATATTCGGGGCAGTATAGTTAGTAATGGGGCAGGAACATTATCATACAATTCTGGAGATGGGTTTTACAGTGCCAGTAATCAATCTTCCGTATTTATTTTAATTTATGATTTGAAAAGCGGCATAATTATTTCTTCATCCCAGGCATTTGGAAAAGCTACCGAGGAAAATTCTCATTTTGATAATGAAAATAGAGTTCCTTCTTTTCATAGTAGTGCTGAAACACTAATGGTGAAAGCTGCTAAAAATTTAATCAAGAAATATGGTCGGAACCGCTTGGATTAATAGTCAGGTTCAAATAAAGAATGAGTTAAGACATCATGTCGTAATTCGTAAAGTTCAAATAAAGGATAAATGAAATGACCGAAATAGACAAAATTGCATTTATAGAAATCCAAGGGCGCAAAATATTGAGCACGAAATCTAAAGGCAAGTTCAAATATTACATACCAGGAGGAAAAAGAGAAATGGGCGAGTCAGATAAACAAACTTTGGTTCGTGAAGTATCTGAAGAGCTTACAGTTAATATTATCCCTGATACTATTGAATATGTTGGAACATTTAGGGCGCAGTCTGATGGTGCCAAAGAAGGTGTAATGGTTAAAATGACTTGTTATAAAGCACAGTATAATGGAACGTTTCATCCTAATATGGAAATTGAGGAAATCAGGTGGTTGGATTCAAACGATACAGATAGAATATCAGAGGTGGATAAACTTATATTTCGCCATCTAGTAAGTATTGGGGAATTAAATTGAAGTTCAAATAAAGGATTTTAAATGTGGAGAGTATTTAGAGATATTGGAGGTTTGATTTGGTGGGGAGTTGTCAAACTTGGAAGAACAAAACTTGAGCTAGAGCAGGCAAAAATTAATTGGTCAAGAAATGTAATTGTGTCCATCTGCTTTATTTTATTGATAACATACTTAATTTTAAAGTTCAAATAAAGGATTATT
>NZ_DERI01000004.1:0-7302 GCF_002362375.1 Maribacter sp. UBA3344
TGGTCCTCTCAATAATTATATCACCCTTTATTTGAACTTTCATGCCTCAGTTCTTTATTACCTACTGGCTATTTCCATTATTTCACCATCTTCCGGAATTAAAACTTTATTTATCAATTGTTTATCTGTCAATATCTTTTTTAATTCCTTTCGAGTTAATGGACAATGATTTATAGATTCCATATGATTAGCAATGACTTTACCTGGTGTGTTTTTAACAAACTTTAGAATATCGTCAATATTCATAATAAGTTGTTTAAATATATCGAATTGAGCAGTTCCGCAAGCCAAAACACTGATATCAGGTTTGTAACTCTTAAGAACCCTATCGACCGAATCTGTGTAAATAGTATCAGAACTAAGATAAATAGATTTTTGTTCGGGTAATTTTATATAAAACCCAATTACGTTTCCCATTGGTCTGGACACAAATCCATAACCGTGTTTTGCTGGAATACCTTCAATAGTTCCTCCTAAAAATTCTTGTTGTTCCCAATATTTAAGTGTTTGAATAACATTTAAACCTCTTTTTGAGAAATTTTTTTCATCTTTAAAACTACAGGTTACAGGGATTTTATTTTTTATTAAAAATTGAACTCCTGTGCTATCAATATGGTCCGGATGTTGATGTGTAATTAGGCAATGTGTAACTTTATCTAATATCAGTTCTACATTTTTAGGCAAGGGAACTGTTGGATTTTTTCTTGCTTTGTGTCTGAATAATGTGAAAGAAGGCATAACACCTATATCTCCTAACATTGGGTCAACTAAAATTACATCTTTTTCTGTTTCCAGAATCATAGTTGCATTTCTTATATGATGAATCTTTAGCATTTTGTTTGATTTTAATGTTTATACAAAAGTCCAATTATGATTAACCATTTTCATTGATTCAAATCAAGAAGTACGTTTTCTAATACGACTTAATGTTTCGGGAGTTATATTTAAATAAGAAGCAATATGGTATTGTGGAATAGACTGAAGCCATTCAAGTTTATAAATGAATAGTTCGTTATATAATTCCTCTGGAGTTTTGGTAATTCGATTAAACTCCAGCATTTCTTTTTGTTTCAATAATTTTTGAAACGATAATTCTACAAAAGATTTTCCGCACTGATATTTTTCCAGTAAATCAAAAAAAGGTTTTCTTTCGATACTCAAAACTTCCACTGAAGAAAGACATTCTTGATTTTTATTAGTTTTAGAGTTTTGACTAAAGGTTAATAAATCAGAAATAAACTGTGGTTTTACGTAAAAATTAATATTAATTTCTTTTTCTTGATTCGAATAGTATTCTCTCACTATACCTTTATTTAAAAATCGAAGCTGTTTTTCTTTAGTTTGGGCCTCAATCAATAAACTTCCTTTCTTGTGCTTTCTAACTCTAAATAATGAGAATAGTTCCTCTAATCCATCTCGATCTAATGAATATTCAGATTTAAAAAACTTAGATATTTCAGAGAAATTTGTCATTTTTGAGCTGTCACATCCTAAAATACGGCTAAATGTTAAAATAAGTTTTAAGCGGCATATCGATGCACGTGATTGGCTGATTTATAATCTAAAGATAAATGCAATCTTTTGGTTTTGTATTAACTGATTGCATTTTTGGCCGTTTTTTAGCATGGACCACTCTGGTAAATGTTTGGCCAAGATAGAATTCATTCTTTATTTGACCTTACGAATTACGACAAGGTGCCCAGTCATACTCCTAATTCGAACTATACAAACTTTTAAATTTATAATTACTATACTTCAATAATTCCGATAACCTGTTTAAAATTGACTATGAGCAAAGTTCCAATATCAAAAACTGAAGGGATACTGCAAAATATTGATCTTTTATAAAAAGTTAGAAACATTGCATTCACTGATTACGATAAAACACGTAGAGAATATGACCGAGTTTGTTGATACTGTTAAATTCTTATTTGAGATTTCGTTTATAACAAATTAAAATTTATCTTATTTAGGCAAAGAAAAACGTAGTATTGACACGTTTCACCAAATTAACACAGAAGTTTAATTAGGTAGTCTTTACCATTAATATGTTATCCTCTGGTATAAATTTACTATAAATATAATTTAAAACTAAATAGTTTGAGAGTTAAAATTTTGATTATAGATGATGATCTAGTTTCGCAGTTTGCTACAAGGTATGCGGTTGAACAGGCAATATCCAATACAGAGATAATGGTTTCCGATAATTCAATAGGAGCTCTGGCATTACTGTCCGATATGGTAACATCTGGAAAAGGTTTCCCCGATATCATTTTTGTCGACCTAATCATGCCAAAGATGAGCGGCTGGGAGTTTATAGATATTACTCAAAAAACGTTTGCTAATATGGGACAGACAAGAATTTACATTTTGTCTGCTTTTAACAACTCCCTTGATAGAAAAAGGGCAATGGACCACGTAGCAATTGAAGGATATTTTAATAAGCCAATAACAAAGACGAACATAGATTCGATATTTACTTGAGGCTACAACAAATTTTCATTGGTTTTTTGTTTATACCATTTCCATACGATAAACTCTGTTTCTTTTACAATAACTCTCATCAAGGTTACCGGAATTTGTGTGTTTAACGGATACATTTTGGATATAATCCCATCCAAAGGTTAAATAATCCGTTACCGTTCAAAATTCGAAAATTCATTGGGCTATTCTTTAAACTTCTTGGTAAATTGAATTACCGTGGCTTTAATATCAAATTTTTAACTCTTTGATATTATTTACAGGTTCTATTAAAACAAATCTAGTTTTTTGATAAAAGATTCCTCCTAAGTAAAAAAAAACCTTTGTAAAGTCGCTAACCATTATTTAAAATGAACTCACCCCACTTAAAATAAAATAGCACATATTTTTTTCTTTATTTCTTATAAAATTTCCCTAATATTGTTCAAACATAGCCCCCCGTAAATCTTTTTTATCGACTATATTATCAAGAGGACCATTTGGGTCCTTTTGATTTTATTTTTGTTGAACTATTCTGCTCTGCCCAAAGCTCTTGGTAATTGTCAGGGAACAACCTACAGTAGTTCAACAGTTACCTTAATAATCGATACCTTTCCATGTATTATTTTTATTTGTCCCTGAATCTGTTCATGGGTTTCGAAAATAGCATTGGATATTTGAGTTTTTTTTATGTGTTGGAATTGTTAGAAAAATGATATCAAGATTTTATTTATGATAATGAGTAAAGTGTAAAGATCGAATTATACTTCGAATCATTAAGATCGTCGTCCCCCTGGTAAGAATCGCTTCTTTTTTTACTTAGACCGTTTAAAAGGAAATTGAAGATAACAGTAGTTAACAATATTAAACCATAAATAAGCCGGACGAATCAACTCTTTTTAAACTTTAAAATTAACGTGCTCTTTGATCTTAGCCCCGTTCGATCATAATGAACCTTAATAATTACTTTACAACAAAAAAATCACTAACTTGACTATATGGCATGGAATAAATAAAATGCCATTTAATCCGTTAGCCTTTAAAAACTTCCTTCAAATTTTCAGGCAATCGTCGGATTGGTCGACTTGTGGTAAAAGCAAAGCTCCCCGCGATAATTCGATTTATCTCCACAGTATTTAATGGGCCTTATTGTTTTTCGTTGTATCCTTTCCTTTAATCGGCAACGAAATAATGAACTTACTTCCGCTTCCCAGTTTGCTACTGACTTCGATTCCACCGCAATGAAGATCGATGAAATCCTTACAGAGCCTAAGGCCCAGTCCCGATCCGGGTTCCCCGTTTGTACCGTATCGCGATACGGCATTGGTGTCAATAAATAGATTGGCGCACATTTCATCGTCCATACCGATTCCATTGTCCTTGATACTGATTCGGCAAGAACCATCCGCTATCCATATCCTAATTGTTATGAGCCCCCCAGAATATGTGAATTTTATACTGTTGGAGAGTAGGTTATAAAGTATAACCTTAAGCATCGATTCATCCGCCATTAATCTGGCACTATTGGTTTGGTCAACCTGGATAACGATTTTCTTTAAAAGTGCGGTCGCCGATACTATTTCCACACTTTCATATATTAAAGGAATGATCTCGATTTCTTTAGGGGAAAAGATTATTTTTCCACCTTGAAGTCTGGCCCAATTCAAAAGATTGTCAAGCAGATGCTTCATCGAATATGCGGACCTTGACAACAGTTCGATAGGTCTGGACATTTTAGAATAACCGTTATTTTCAATACTTTCTCCAAGTGTATCGACAATACATACGATATTATTGGCTGGACCCCTCAGATCATGGGCGATGATTGAAAAAAGTCTATCCCTATTTTCCAAAATTTTCTTAAAGTCAGACAAGGTTCGTTCGGCTAGCGCCAATTCTTCCCTTAACGCCAGATTTTCAATTAGAACGGATTTCATCTGACCAGTTTGAACGCAACTGGCAAAACCTGAACCCACACCTCGCTTTAAATCCCCTAATTCATGATTGATATTTTCAGTAATATCTTCGGTCAATCTATCCTTCGTTAACAGTAGAGCGAAAAGGTCATTGATCAATGATTGGTTATCCTCTATTCGATCTGTTATCTTTCTGTCGTTGTTTTTATCCATAGAATTCATGATTGTTGTTATTTTTTAAAACTGAAACCAGGTTTTTGGCCAAACGATGTAAACTCATACTTAATCTAGACTTTAAGTTTGATAAATAATAACGAGTGTAACAACCATAGAACATTTGTTGCATAAAGTTACAATTTAATTGTAAATCTCTGACATCATGACAATTGATCCTTTTTTTATAGACCAATATGTCATAAATCCTTCTATTACTTCTTTTTATAGTAAGAGAATATATCTATATTCAAAAGTCAGTAGATCAAAAATTACAGTATTCATGGATTGCGGGCACTTTTTAATAAAGTTTCCAAACAACTTTACCGTTATCTTAGCGGATTATATCCAATACGTAAAATTTGCTTCGCCAATATGTTCAAATAACAACAAAAAATTTGTAATAAATTTTTAATAGAAAGTATGGTTCTCAATATGTTGACGGCTCAGACAGGAGTTCGATAGTACTGATAAGATTCAAACTAGTAGAGGCGCTGACCAAAGCGGAACTATCTCGAATTTCTTCATTGTTGGAGTTATGTTATGGAAAACCTTTAAGAAAATTTAGGGGTGAAGATAGAAATGCGTTCATTTGGGAATAGCCTCAAGAAACGGGATAACTACTCTTCGGAAATTTGGTACATAGTATGTTTCCAACTTAAGCACAGGGCAAGCCAACCACATTTTCAAATCATATGGTAACCTGAGCGAAATTGCCCGTCATTCGGTGTACGAGTTTAGCCCATTTTTCTTTGTTGTTTGATATTTTGCATAGGACCGAGCGGATACCGAAAATCAAGCAAACCGGATTATGGGGAGAAATAATGTTATGCGGATTTCGTCTGTAACATGAATTTTCAATTGTAATAACCAAGTGAAAGCTTCCTTCCATGATTTGCTTAAAAAGCTTCGATTGTGGTCTTAAAAACTTTATCATACTCTACATATTATACCTGACAAAAATCCAGACTGGTGTGTAATGGCGAAATTATATAAAATAGATACAATCATTTCAATAAGGTAAATGTGGATAATTCGAAGGTACAGGACTTTTTTTTAATTAATTAGGTTAACATTATGAAAAATTCGACCCACTAAAAAGAAATTATTTGTAATTATTAAATTTAAATTTAACTTTAACTAAAATTTTGCTGTTCACTGTTCGTCTACGTTCTATGAATGGAAGATCTGATTGGGAATTAGTTCTTTAGATAGGCTAATCCAGTCTCGGCTTCGATTGTTTTAAATACGAATTTATCCAATGCGATTATTTATAATTAAGAATGGGCCGTGAAACATTTTCACGATACAAAATTGAAATTTAGGAATACTAACATATTTAAACAATTTATAGTATGGTTTCAGCAAAACTAATTATTGCCTTGACGGATGACGACCAAGACGATTGTGAGTTTTTTATAGATGCACTCGGTAGCCTGGATACCTCCTTACAAGTCCTACAATTTGAAAATGGTGCAGATTTAATTGAACATCTGGATAGCTGCGAGAAGGAATCACCGGATCTTATTTTCCTGGATTTGAACATGCCGGTTATGAACGGTAAAGAATGCTTACGAAAACTTAGGTTATCCTATACGGCTAATAAGCTTCCTGTAATTATCCTTTCCACCTCTGATAGCGAGCGCGATGTTATTGATACTTATAACTTAGGTGCTAATCTCTATTTAAAAAAACCAAATGATATGAAGACTCTTAGACAAAGTCTATCAGAAATTTTGTGTAAGCCTTGGAGAAGCGATATTACCAAAACCGATAGGAATGAATTTATATTTAAGCCGGATCGTAGAAAAATCTCTCGTTCTTAGTGACGACTCTTTTGGAATTTAAAAATTGACGTTCAACTACTAACAGGCTATAATAAAGCCCTTTTAAGAGGCTTATATCGATCGTATTTGTTGCTGATCAATGGCTTGTGCAACGCTTACCAGTGTTGTACATAGTTTTTTATATTTCCCTTTTTATCTCTTCAAATAATTCAGGTTCCTTTTTGGCTTCCTCAAGCAAAATAAACTCAGCTTCTTCAATAACATTTTTTTCAGCAGTTGAATAATTTCCAGATTTGTAAATCGGTTTAGGGTCATATTCAATAAAGAGCTGAATAGCCTTGGTCTTGGCTTCGCCAACAATTTTATTACATAAATACAAAGCCATATCAATACCCGCTGAAACTCCTGCGGCTGTAATATACTTGTCTTGTTCTACAAATCTTTCCGCTTTTGGAACAGCCCCAAACTTTTTCAATAATTCCATAGGTTTCCAATGTGAAGTAGCTTCTAATCCGTTCAATAGTCCAGTTGAAGCAAGAATTATTGAGCCTGAACATACAGAAGTTGTCCAAAGTGTAGTTTGGTTAATTTTTTTTATCCACTCCATCACTTTTACATTGTTGATTTCTCTTAAAAAGGTTATGGCTGAACCTGGAATAACTAAAATATCTGCCTCATTAATCTCGTCTATTCCAAATTTTGCATTGAGATGAACAAATTTAGAATCAGCTGTAATTTCACCTTTTTTTTCAGCAACAAATAGTACCTCGGCATTTGAAATATTCCTTAAAACTTCATAAGGTCCAATTGCATCTAGCATCGTTAAACCATCGTTTATTTAAACTTTTAAGCGTTCAGTTCCCTATATATCATTACTAACTCCATAATTAATTTGCTAGCTGTTTTATTCTTCATTCCATTTTTAC